>JBAVYG010000371.1:0-5731 GCA_049698675.1 Terriglobia bacterium | reverse complement strand
TGAGAAAGACTTTGTAAGCGAACTTCTGACTCAGGACACTAGCAGGCTGATGAAAAATGCCTCTTAACAAGCAAATTTCGCTTCAATCCAAACTTTGGAGTCACGAAGGCGACGCGGACAGGGTTGGCGGAGGCCGTTTCGTTGGCCCGCTGCGGCCTTGCTGCGGGCCGGATTTCGATCTTGGGCACACGTGCCCGGGCGCTTCATGTTGTCGCTCCCAAGAGATTTCCTATCCGCACCAGATTGTAGGCCGCCGCGGCCCAGGTGAACATCCAGCCGACTCGTTGCAAGCCTCGGAACCGCGTCTTGCGCATCAGCGCCACGGTTTTGAACCAACCAAAGATTTCTTCCACCCGCTTGCGTTTTGTCTGACTTACCGCGTAGCCCGCATGCCGGGTAGTGCGTTGATCAATGGCACTGCCACCTGGCCGTCCCGTGTTTTGCGCCACATGGGGCGCGACGTTCAACTCGCGCAGCGACGCCACATGCTCGGAGGTGTCATAATTCTTGTCGCTTCCCAGAGTGAGTCGTCCTCGCTTCCGCTGGCGTTTCGCGCCGACCATCTCCAGCGCTGCCTCGCGCTCGGCGGTTCCCGTCGCCTTGGTCAGCCGCGTCTCCACCACTAGGCCGTTGCGGTTCTCCATCAGCACGTGCCCGAGAAAAGCCAGTTTCGCCTCCTGCCCTCTCGCCTTCTTGTACAACCGGGCGTCCGGATCGGTGGCGGAAGCGTGCGTGTCGTTGGTGCGCCGCTCGCCGCGAAAGTTCACGCTGGGATTGCCCGCGTCCGAGTCAGTCGGCGGCTGGGCGCCCGCCCGCGGCTTGAAACTCTTCTGCCCCGCCCAAGCTTCGATCAGGGTTCCGTCCACGGTGAAGTGCTCATCCGACAACAGCCCTTGTTCTCGCGCCAACTGCCCCACCTCGGCGAAGAAGGCACGCGCCAGATCGGCTTCCAGCAACCGCTCCCGGTTCTTGGAGAACACCGTGAAGTCCCAGATCGGGTCGTCCATGTTCAACCCCACAAACCAGCGGAACAGCAGGTTGTAATCCAACTGTTCCATCAACAAACGCTCGCTGCGCACCGAGTAGAGGCACTGCAAAACGAGGGCGCGCAGGAGCTTCTCGGGAGGAATCGACGGGCGTCCGCCCTGGGCGTACATGCCCTCCAAGCACGCCGAGAGACGCTGCAACACCGTATCCACCATCTGGCGAATCGGCCGCAAGGGGTGATCCGCCGGAACTCGTTGCTCCGGCGAGAGATAACTGAACATCGCACCTTGCTGAATGTCGTCACCGCGCATGTGGTATCCTCCCGTGGAATCGTTCAAATGGATTATACCTCAGCGCATATATCTAAACAAGAGAAAAGTAGGTCTTTTTCATCACCCTGCTAGTACTACTACGTTAAGTTATTGTTGACCTCCCACTCGAGAGGTGTTACGCTCCGGTCCATGACCACGAGCGAAATTGAGAAATGCCGAAACCGTTTGGAACAATTCTTGGCCGACCTGCTGGAGCCGCTGGGGCGCCAGGAGCGGCGCCAATGGAGCTCGGTCTACGTGCGAGGGCTGCTGATGGATGGCGAACGCAAATCCATCGAGCCGATGGCGGCGCGTCTGCCGGAGGGGAACGTGCAGGCGATGCAGCAGTTGATCGGACAGAGTCCCTGGCCTTGGGCTCCAGTTTGGGAACGACTGGCCCGCCGCATGACGGCGGAGTTGGCGCCCGACCCGGTGTGGGTCATCGACGATACGGGCTTTCCCAAACAAGGTCGCCACTCCGTAGGGGCGGAGCGCCAATATTCGGGCACGCTGGGCAAGACCGCGAATTGCCAAGTGGCGGTGAGCCTGCATCAGGTGGGAGCGGAAGAAAGTACGATCCTGGGCTGGCGACTGTACTTGCCGGAAAGCTGGACTCAGGATGCCGAGCGGCGAGCCGAAGCGGGTATCCCGGAGGCGGTGGAGTTCCGGACCAAGTGGCAACTGGCTCTGGAATTGATCGACGAGGCGCTGACTTGGGGTCTGCGCGGGGGAATGGTGTTGGCGGACGCCGCTTACGGTGAGGTGACGGAGTTTCGCGAGGGGCTGGAGGCTCGCCAGTCTCCTTACGTGGTGGGCATCCCTTCGTCCTTGGGGGTGTGGACCAAGCTGCCCCGCATGCACAAGCTGAAAGCGCGGGGGCGAGGGTGTCCACCGAGTGCTTATCACTACGGCGACGCGCGGCCCCCGTCGGTTCGTGAGGTGGCAGAAAAGGCCCGGGGGTGGAAGCAAGTCCGCTGGCGAGAAGGTACGAAAGGCTGGCTGGAGTCGCGCTTCTACGCCTGCCGCGTCCGACCCTCGCACGGTTTCAACGAAGGCCAGCCACCCCATAAGGAGGTCTGGTTGCTGGTGGAGTGGCCGCGAGGCGAGAAGGAGCCCACGAAATACTTCCTCTGCGACCTGCCGACGCACTACACGCTGCGGCGGCTGGTGCGGGCCGCCAAAAGCCGGTGGAAGATCGAACAGGACTATCAACAACTCAAGGAGGAACTGGGGCTGGATCACTACGAAGGCCGCAGTTGGAGGGGCTGGCATCATCACGTAACGCTGGTCATGTTGGCGCACGCTTTCCTGACCCTGGAAAACCTGCGGGGTAAAAACAACTTCTGGGTATACCCTGCCACAGACGCGCCGTGAGATCCAACGCGTGTTGTTCACCTGGACCGGGTATTGCGCGTATTGTGGCAGCAGAATTCCCAAAAGCAACCGAGCTCCATGACTTAACGTAGTAGTACTAGAGAAGGACGGAAGCGGGCCATTGCCAGCCTTACGCGACCATGCGGTACAGCAGTACCTGGTTCAACGCACAGAAGGCTTGAGTGCCAGCCGATCCTGTGGAGTGCGAGCCTCGATCAGGATTTTACTGGAGGCAGACGAACACGGGCGGTTTCGGCGCCGTGTTGGCTCTCCGCCTTCTACGCCGGCTTGGTTCGGTCCGATTCTGACACCATACCTGCAGTTTGTACGAACGCATCGCGGACTGGCAGCGAAAACAGAAAGGAAGTACATCCAAAAGCTATCGGCCTTTGCCAAGTACCTGGAGGGTGCTGGCATAAGGGAACTCGGGAGGATTACACCGCTGCACGTCCGTGAGTTCTATGAGAATGCCGAAAATGGCGTGCCGCGACGGTCGTATGGCTCCACGCTGCGGGTCTTTTTTCGTTGGACCGCTGCGCAAGGCTGGCTCTCCAGTTCGCTGTCTGATGCAGTCCCCCGTCCACGACATTGTCGGTATGTCAACCTGCCAGACGTGCTCAGTCAATCGGATTTAGACCGCATCCTGACATCAGTGGATAGGTCCACGGCGTTGGGTCGCCGCAATTATGCCATCCTTTTGCTTGCCGCACGTTACGGCTTGCGCCCATGTGACATTCGACAACTGACTCTCGACGAGATTGATTGGCGCGGGGCTCGGATTGATATCCGGCAAGTGAAGACCGGCAGACCCCTTGTACTCCCACTCCTGCCCGACGTGGCAGAGGCACTTAGCGCATACTTGCACGACGGGCGCCCAACTTCAACGAACCGCACCATCTTCCTTCGCCACTGTGCACCATTCGAACCCTTCGCTGTTGAGAACAACCTTGCTGCGATCATGCGGGTGCCACTTCGGCGTGCAGGCCTTGCCGACCGAAAAGGACGTCGGGGCCTTTACCTATTTCGCCATACCCTGGCAACACGACTGCTGGCTTCCGGGCGTCCCCTGCAAGCGATCGCGGACGTGTTAGGCCACGCGTCCACGAAGACCACGTTCGGCTACACTCGTGTCGACTTGGTCGGCTTGCGTGGGGTGGCCATCTCCGAAGAGGAGGTGGGCCGATGAATACGCTCCCGGAAGACTACCACTTCGGCTTCGTCTCGCCATTGGCGCCACATCTCGCCCGGTTCCTCGCATTGAAACGTGCCATGGGCTACCGCTACAGAGAAGAGGGCGCCGCCTTACGCGACTTGGATTGCTTTCTCAACTCGCGCCTGCCTGCCAGCGATCCTCTGATCACTCCAGCGATTGTGCATGACTACGTTGCTCGAAGGGGCGCCGAATCAGAGACCACGCGCGCACATCGTCTGACGCTCATCCGCGAAGTATGCCGGTTTTTGCGGCTCGACGATGCCCGCATGGTTGTACCGGATCGCCGATCCTTACGGATTGTGCGGAGTAAGTTTGTGCCTCGGGTCCTTAGCCGAACCTTCGCAGTTGAGGGCATACTGAAGTCGTAAGTGTTTTCTTTTCATCAAAGCGATCTCCCAGGTCGGCACTACATTTTCAGTCTCGGCAGGGCCTGGGCGGCCTCCTGTGGGGCCTTGATGCGAGGCGGCGGCTGTGAAGGCAAGGCCAGGTTGAGCTGGTGCAGCATCAGCGACTGCTCAGGTTCCGGCTGAGTATAGCGGGGCATGATCAGCCAGCGTCCGTCGGTCGTGGGCAAGCACACATCGAGCATCTGCAAGGTGGCCAGCTTTTCCAGCACCGCGCGGGGCGTCAGGCCCGGCGCTAAGGCGGCCAGCCGCTGCTTGAGGGTCACTGAAAGCGCATAGGCCAGGAAGGCCACGAAGATGTGGGCTTCCACCCGCTTCTCCACCTGGTGATAAATCGGACGCAGTCCCAACTCGCTCTTCAAGGTTCGGAAGGCGGCTTCGATCTGCGTCAGTTGGATATAACATTCCCACAGCACCGAGGGATTTTCGCCCACCAGGTTCGAGCGCAGCAGATAGTGCCCATCGCGAAGCTCCGCTTTCTGCAACTTCTCTTTCTCTAAGCGAAAGGTGAACGTCTGGCGGGTGACTTCCTCCCCCTCCTGGGGCAAGCGTATCGTCACGAAGCCGAACGCCCGCCCCGCTTGCTTCTTGGCCGCCCCGATCCGCAGCAGCAATTGATCGCGCGCCGGGGCACTCCGGCGGAGCTTCCGCAAGGTCTTCAACAACCCCACCAACTTGCGCCGTCGGATGGCGCGCTCCTTGGCTCGCCGCCCTTCACTCTTGGCCAGCACATAGAGTTCGCCGTCCTCCGCGAACAACTTCACCTCCACCGACTCGCGCACTTTCTGCCAGGGCAATTCCAGCCACTTCTTTTCATACTGCTGAATCTTGCCCCGCGGCGTGCCCACCAGATAGAACATCTCCCGCCCCGGGCCGCGCATCTCTTCCAGCACCTCTTCGGTCGGAATCCCCCGATCCATCACCCACACCCGCCGCGCCTTGCCGTACTGCGCTTCGATCTTGGCCAGAAAGCCCCGCAGCGTCGTGCGGTCCGAGGTGTTGCCCTCCATCACTTCGTAAGCCAGCGGAAATCCCTCCGGCGTCACCACCAGCGCGATCACCACCTGCCGGCAATCGAAACGGTGATCGCGGCTGTAGCCGTGCTTCGCTTTGGGAATTTCCTCTCCTTCGCCCTCGATATAAGTGCTCGTCAGGTCATACAGCAAGACGTCGAAGCGCGCCTGAAATAGGTCTTGCCAGCGTTGCCGCAAGGTGATCGAACAACGCCGTCTTGTGCTCCACGATGCGGTCCAGACAGCGATACAGCCGATCCTTCTCCGCGACGGCAAAGCCGGTACCTAACAGATCTCCCATCGCGCTCTGCTCAAATCCTTGCCGGTGCAAACGGAACTCGCTGCCCGGCGAGACCAGCCGGCTCACCACCAGCAACTCCAGCACCTTCGCCCACGGCACTTCCTCTCGCCCTCCGCCCAGTCGTCCTT
>JBAVYG010000370.1:0-1528 GCA_049698675.1 Terriglobia bacterium | reverse complement strand
GTGACCCTTGCCTGACGCACAGGCTGCGCAATTCTTTCGGATGCAGGGGCTCTTCCGTAAAGAGATGGATCCCAGCGCAATCGGCCACAAACTCTTAGTAGCCCTCTCGAACCATCGCATGACGTCTCTGGGTAGCTCTTGTCTCATATCCGAATAGGCGTTATATAACACACATGCGACACTTCAGGCAAGAATTTTTTTGGAGATGAAGACGGAAACGGCACTGCTGTGACGGTCCAGGGGGTTGTCAGCCTTCAAGGCAGCAATTGGTACTTACTGCCACTTTATGCTTCGATTTAGCACTTAGTGCCAGCTTATGGTTCAAACCGACTGGGAGGTCTGGCGTGGTCGTGCTGATCTGAAAGGGGTTATAAAAGCGCAACTGCCATCTTATGGGTCAAATCGCTGCCAAATTATGGCTCAAGTCTCAGGGATGGGTTCACGCCGCCCTCCCTTCACCTGCTCCGTTATTAGGCACAGCGACCGAATAGCCGGCCATAAACGCGGCCATCCGGTCACAAATCGCCGAGGCTTTTTTCGCGGTCTCGTTACGAATGGACTCCGATTTCCGCAGTTCTTGGGGATCAACCAATAATGAGGCGCGCACCTGGGCAGCCAACCGTTCCAGTTCCGGGTCCCCTGTGACATTCAGCTTGGGCAGAACATCGACGAGTTTGACTAGGTTGGTCACGATGGAGTCGCGGAAAGGGTGTTCTACACCTTCCTCCGTCACTTTGTAGGCCTGGAGCCGCTCGGCCAAGTGGCTGACAGCCTCGTAGAGCCGCTGCCAGAGCTCACGACTCGCGACCTGAAGCGACGCCTCAACTGCGGCGGTGATCTGACGCTTTATTCGCTCTTTTTCCTCGTCGCCCAGTGTGACGCGGAAATCACCCGCATCCGGCAGAGGCATTACTTTGGTCTCGAAGGAAAACTTGGAGCAAAGTTCATCCGGAGCTGGATAATCCTCGGACCGAAAGAGCCCGCCGAGCCGCACCTTGGCCTCTTCCACGAGCTGTCCAAACTGGTGCCCCAGAGATTCGACAGCCGGCGTGAACTTGTTCGACAGCTCCCTCATTTTCTCTGTATGGTCCATGTACGCTGCCGCAGGGAGCACTCGATAACCGTTGTCGTCCCAGGGCAGGGTCATGAAGTAGTGCTCTTGACGCGCCTCGCTAACAATTTTCTGGACCTCAGCGAGAGCCGCTTTGGGGAGAAGCACTTTGTGGTAGCGCCCGGCATCGGGCTGCGCACCGTGGCGCTGGGCAATCTCCTCGGATGCTTCCGGGTCGTGTTTCCGCGCCGACCACATGCTGATCGAAAGCGAACACAGCATGGCTCGGGAAGACAGAGACGGTTCTGGAGTCGAGATGGAGTTCATGGCAATATCTCCTGTATTCTGTTGGGGTTCTGTCAAAAACTTCTCTTCTTTAAAGCGATAATCTGTTGGAACGACGGGGGAAGTTGGTATTTCTGGTTTCTCCCCCTGCTTTGCGTGACACGGCGGTTGGTCTGATTGGTTTGGGACGCG
>JBAVYG010000369.1:0-8058 GCA_049698675.1 Terriglobia bacterium | reverse complement strand
CCCGGGCAGACCTCCAGCGCGGCGGTACCCGCGACTTCCCTTTGACAGGTGTGGATTCCCCCGTTGTACTGTGCGGTAACGTAATAGAGCAGGACGGCGATGGGCAGCGCGAAGACCACGCTGCAGAGGATGAGTTTATGCGCGATCTTCAGCCGCGCCAGCCACTTGTTGATTCGCTCCACCCTTCCTCCTCGTAGGGGCGAACGGCATTCGCCCCGTCCGTCATGGCCGAGCTCCGCTCGGTCCTACATCTTAGGCCGTGGTCCGGAAGCGCGACACTTCGCCCTGGAGTCCTTGCACGGCACTGGCCAGTTGGCCTGTAGCCTTCTGGAATTCAGCCAGAGTTGACTTGGTCAGATTGGCGGTCTCGGCCAGTTGCTTCATCGCTTCATTGATTTGCTGCGCCGCCTGAGTTTGGGCGTTCATGCCCTGCTTTACCGTTTCGAATTCCGGCCCCAGGGCCTGCACTTTTTCGATCATCCTTCCCAGCGCCGTAGCAATGCTGTTGACTTCTTCGACGCGTCGGCGCACCTCTTCGGAGAACTTGTCCATCTCCATCACCCCGCTCGATACGGCCGATTGCATCTCCTTTACTACCCCCTCGATATCCTGTGTCGCTACGGCGGTTTGGTCAGCCAGCCTGCTGATCTCGCGGGCCACCACGGAGAATCCCTTCCCGAGCTCGCCCGCCTTCTCCGCCTCGATCGCGGCATTGAGGGACAGCAGGGCGGTCTGGTCCGAAACTTTGTTGATGGTGGTTACGACGGTGGAGATCTTGCTAGCCCGGTCGCTGATCACCCCCAGCCGCGAAGAAATCGAGCCCGTGGATTTGACAAGCTGGCGCATCGCCTTTTCCATCTCACTCAGCTCGGATTGTCCGGATTCCGCTTGGGCGGCAGCCTCGCCCACGGCCTCGCCTACACCAGACATGGTCCGAAGCAGGTCGCGCGAAGTCGCCGAGATCTCAGAACTGCTCGCCGACACCTGCTGCGTCGCCGCCGCCTGCTCCGCCACGGTGGATTCCAATTGTTTCGCGGAGGCCGTGATCTCGGTCCCCGAAGTGCTCACTTGAATTCCCGAGCGTTGCACCTGCCCGATCAGGCTGCCGAGAGTCTGGGTCATGTCCCGGAAGGAAGCCATCATGTCTCCGGTCTCGTCCGGAAAGTCGAAACGTCGCCGCCCCTTCTGATCCTTTTGAGACTGCAAATTGAGGAAGTCTGTCCGCGCCCCTTGCAGGTCCCCCTTCGCGACTTTTCCGGCGAGATTGGTCAGCAGTTCGATCGGCTCCGTCAAGCGCCCGCCCATGAAGAAGGCGACACCAAGCACGACGAAGAGCGAGAGAACGCCGGCCAGCGTCACGCCCCAAAGCAGATTGGTCGCCGACGAGCTCACTTGCTGGATCGGCGCCATATACTCGTCCTCGTAGGCGCCCACAACGATCATCCAGTCCCAGGGCTCAAAATACACGATTGCCGACAACTTCACCCTCGGCTTCGGATCACCGGGATTCTGCCACGGGTACGAGGCGTCGAAGACCTCCCCTTTCCCTAACGCGAGAGCCTTCTCGACCAGAGGCTGGACGATCAGGTTGCCGGCGGTGTCCTGGGCGTCCCAGATGTTCTCGCCGTCGCGCTTGCCGTCAATAGAAATGATGTAGCGCCCGCGCTGATCACCCTTGCATCCCACCACCACAATGCGCCCGGTGCGGCCAATCACCGTGTTCATGATGGTGCGCCGGACGGATCCGACGGAAGAGATACTCTCCCCAACACGTAGCATTCCCGTGACCCGACCGGCTCGGTCGCGCAGCGCTTCGTAGGCCCCCACATACCAACCGTTCACGACGAAAGACGTGCCCCGGGAAACCTCACCACGCAACACCGAGGCGATCGCAGCAGTGGGCGCCCCGTCAGAACCTATAGCGGGGGTGTACGTGCCGACTGCGCGGTTGCCGTCCGCCTCAGCCACGGTGGTCGCGACGCGCAGCATATCGCCCTGCTCGTTCATCCGCTGGTAGATTGAAACCGTGCTGCCTGTCACTCGGGCGATCTCGTCCACGACGGGCGAAGGCGTTTGGAAGCTGCGCGCCTGCGTCGCCGCTGTGCCTCCGATCAGCATCCGGGGCAAGGTGACCTCCGCCGTCCCCTGCGTGAATTGATTCACAGCCTGCCATTGCACGCTGCCCCCGCCGCTCGAGACCCCACCCCTCTCCGCCAGAATCCTCATGGCCACGGCGAGGTTTGGGTTTGTTCGCCGCAGCAGCATATCGTTCGCGGTTTCGCAGAGACCGTAGGTGTCCCTGGCCGTCTGCGCTAGGCTGGCCAGGGCCATTGCGGTCAATTCTCGTGCGGCTCTCTGCGAAACGCTGCGGCGAAAATGCTGCATGAGCAGGAGCAACACCAGTACCGGCAGGATTGCCGCTACGAACGCCAACCCATAAATCTTGTGCCTAAGCGAGATTCTCACGCTGCCTCCTCGCACCTTCTGGGAGTTCATTCGCCGTTGCGGAGGGTAACGCAACAGGCGGAACACTGAGATTACCGGATTCTGCCAATTTCTCTATCGGCCGTCCTAACGCGGAGCTTGACGGCGACGGAAAAAATCGCGGAAGGGACCAACCGCGGAAGTGCCCATTTGTATCTTGGCACCCATATAACTTGAGGCCTGAATTCAAAAAGCACATCACTATTTCACTCCGTTGGTTCAACATGGAGAGAAGAAACAGTGGCGAGCGAAACATCCCCACAACAAATTACTGCGGTTTTGAGGAAAAATAAAGCGATTTCGCTAAACACCTAAGTACTATGACAATGCCACCGGCATAAGTCTTCATGCGATCATTGCAGGGGAACGGAAGGGTGCGACCAGGGTTTCGAGTCCGCTCTCGCCTTTGAAGTCCATCATTTGCCACAAGTTGTCTGTCTGGGGGAATACCATCCACTTTTCAAACACCTCGATTGCCTCATCCGATGATATGCTGAACACGTCGTATGCATCCGCTCATTCTCATGAGCCCTGCTGCCACCGGAGCTATTACCATGCGCACTGCCATTCGGCGTTTGTCTTTTGGGATCGGCCTCATCACTTTAGTTTCCGGCATTCTCCTCGTTTCCGACTGGAACCGGCGCAACATGGCCAAACACAAGATACCCCGTGTTGCCGTGTTTCAATTCTCGAGCCGGCCCTTGCTGGATGAAGGTGTGGCCGGAGTTATCGAGGGCCTGAAGGGACGAGGCTTCATTCAGGGTCAAACCATCCGGATTGAACAGTTCAATTCGCAGAATGATCTCCCCACCGCCAACAGCATCGCCCGGGCGATCGAGGATGGCGGCTATGACCTCGCGATCACAGTCAGCACGCCGTGCTTGCAGGCCATGGCTTCAGCGAACCGCGCCGGGAAAGTGACCCACGTCTTCGGGCTTGTGACCGATCCGTTCGCTTCCGGTGTTGGTCTGAACCGCGACCGGCCCTTGGAACACCCCAGATACATGGTGGGAATCGGAACCTTCCAGCCCGTGCGCGACGCGCTGCTCTATGCCAAGAGGAGTTGCCCCGCCCTGCGACGCGTAGGAACGGTGTGGAATCCGGCCGAAGCCTGCTCGGAGGCCTGCATGCGGGTTGCCCGCAGCACCTGCAAGGAAATTGGAGTCGAGCTTTTGGAAGCGCAAGCGGAGAGCTCGACCGCTGTCGGAGAAGCTACAAGCTCACTGCTGGCTCGGGGTGTGGAGGCGATTTTCATCGGTGGTGACAACACCGTCGAAATGGCGATGAATACGATCGTGAAGCTGGCTAACGACGGCCGCATTCCCGTCATCGCGTGCGCCCCAGGCCACGCGGACACGGGCGCGCTCATTGGCTTGGGCGCAGATTATGTCGAGGTGGGGCGGGCGGAAGGCCAGTTGGCAGCGGACCTGCTCTCCGGCCGCGACCCTGCCACTGTGCCCATCGTTAATCTCACGCCGAACAAGCTCGCCCTGAATCTTTCTGGACTCCGCCGATTGCAGGCGAAGTGGGAGATTCCTCCCGATGTTCTGGAGTCCGCAGCTATCGTCATCGACGAGAAGGGACAGCGGACGGAGAAGGCGCGCACACCGCCCGCCGGCCCCCAACCCGCAGCCGCTCTGCCCAAGAAGTGGAGAATCCACTTGGTCGAGCTGGTAAACGCTCCCTCCATCGACGAGACCGAGCAAGGCATTCGCAAAGGCCTCAAAGAGGCCGGCTTGGTGGAAGGGCGGGACTACGAATTGAAGGTCGGCAATGCGCAGGGTGACCTGCCAACCCTGAACACCCTCATCGACGCCGCGCTCACCGCGCAGGCCGACATGGTCTATACCATCACCACGCCCGCGCTCCAGGCGGCTATGCAAGAGGTCCAGGACCGCCCGCTGCTGTTCGCCCTCGCTCTGGACCCGTTGCTGATCGGCGATCGCGGCACGCATGAAAAGCACCGCCCGAACGTTGCGGGCGTCTATGACCGCAGCCCCTTCGAGGAAATGATGAAGATTCTGCGCGCCTGCCTTCCCAAGGCCCGCGCCATCGGCACGCTCTATGCGCCCTCCGAATCTAACTCCGTGAACTTCCGTAGCGAGCTCGAGAAGGCGGCGCGCGGGTCCGGCCTGAAACTGGTTGCCGTTCCTTCCAACTCGCCCAGCGAGGCTGCGGACGCTGCCTTGGCCTTGACCCAGCGGGGCATCGATGCCATTTGCCAGATTAACGACAACCTGCACGGTGCGGCGTTCCCCACCATAGTTACGGCGGCGCGCCAAGCCAGGCTGCCGATCTTCAGCTTCAGCTCGGGCCAGGCGGCTCAGGGGGCGGCGGTGGTTCTCTCCAACGACCATTTCGACGGAGGGCGTGAGTCCGCGCTGATCGCCGCTCGGGTGATGCGTGGGGAAAGCCCAGCCTCATTTCCGTACCGGGGCATCACAAGGACCCGCCTGCTGGTGAATCGCCAGGCCGCCGAAGCCGTAGGGCTGCGTATACCGGAATCGGTGGCGCGCCGCGCCGAGCCCTCGAGCCGGGAATGATCTGGCAGAGCCCGGCTATTTCTGGTGCGTGATGAAGTTATGAAAACCGCCCTCTCCCTTGGGGAGAGGGTGGCCCGCTCCGGCGCCTTCACCAGACGGAGCGGGCAGGGTGAGGGGTCACTGGGTCACTTTCTGCGGCGGACAGAACAATGCAAACTTCTGCCACTGGAGCTGCCACTATGCACACCGCAATTCGGCGTTTATCTCTCGGGATAGTGCTCATTCTATTGGTTTCCGGCATTCTCCTGGTTTCCGACTGGAACCGTGGCAACATGGGAAAACACAAGATGCCCCGGGTCGCTTTGTTTAAGTTCCAAAGCCAGCCCTTGATAGATGAAGGCATTGGAGGGATTATCGAGGGCCTGAAGGCACAAGGCTTTATTCAGGGCCAAACCATCTGGATCAAAGAGTTCAATGCGCAGAATGATTTCGCCACCGCCAACAGCATCGGCCGAGTGATCGCGGAAGGCGGTTATGATCTCGCCATCACAGTAACCACGCCGTGCTTGCAGGCTTTGGCTTCCGCCAACCGCGCAGGCAAAGTGACGCACGTCTTCGGGCTTGTGACCGATCCGTTCACCGCCGGGGTAGGCCTGAACCGCGACCGGCCTTTGGAACACCCCAGGCACTTGGTGGGAATCGGAACCTTCGACCCTGTGCGTAACGCGCTGCTCGACGCTAAGAGGAGTTACCCAGCCCTGCGACGTGTAGGAACGGTGTGGAATCCGGCCGAAGCCTGCTCACAGGCTTGCATGCAAGTTGCCCGCAGCACCTGCAAGGAGATTGGAGTCGAGCTTTTGGAAGCACAAGCAGAGAACTCAACCGCTGTCGGAGAAGCGGCAAGTTCGCTGCTGGCGCGAGGTGTGGAGGCGATCTTCATTGGCGGCGACAACACCGTCGAAATAGCGATGAATGTTATTGTGAAGCTGGCCAACGAGGGCCGTATTCCTGTCATTACAACCGTTCCGGGGCACGCGGACGAGGGAGCGCTGATTGGCTTGGGCGCAGATTACGTCGAGGTGGGACGGGCAGAAGGCCGGTTGGCAGCGGACATGCTTTCCGGCCGCGACCCCGCTACCGTGCCCATCATCAATCTCTCGCCGAATAAGCTCGCCCTTAATCTCTCGGTGCTCCCCCGGTTGCAGGCGAAGTGGGTGGTCCCTCCCGATATGCTGGAATTTGCCGCTATCGTCATCGACGAGAAGGGACAGCGGACGGAAAAGGCTCGAAAACCTCCCGCCGGCCCCCAACCCGCAGCCGCTCTGCCCAAGAAGTGAAGACCGTCAGGGAGCCGGCTTCCGGCGACGTGATTTTTCTGCTGCCGGCGTCTTCGCTTGGCCGCGCTCCTTCGCCCATCCCTTTCTTGTGACTTGACGGCTGCGCGCGATGGCGAGCGAATCGGGCGGTACGTCTTCGGTGATGGCCGAACCCGCAGCGGTATACGACCCTTTGCCGATCCGCACCGGCGCCACCAGCATGTTGCCGCTTCCGATGAAGACGCCGTCTTCGATGACGGTGGGATTCTTCCTCACGCCGTCGTAATTGCAGGTGACTGTCCCTGCGCCGATGTTGGCGTTCTCGCCCAACGTGGCGTCGCCGAGGTAAGTCAAGTGAAGCGCCTTGGCGCCGCGGCCCACGCGCGATTTCTTCACCTCGACGAAGTTGCCGATGCGCGCGTTTTCCTCGATCACCGCGCCATCCCGCAGGTGCGCAAAGGGGCCGATGGTGACCCCGGAAGCAATTTCGGAGTTGGAGATCACCGAGCAGGGCCGCACGGTGACGCGATCGGCGAGCGATGAATCGGTGATGGTGCAATAGCTTTGGATGTGGCAGGCCCTGCCCAGGCGCGTCCGGCCCAGCAGGCTCGCGCCCGGCTCGATGACCGAGTCCTGGCCCGCTTCTACGTCCGGGTCGATGTAGGTGGCCTCGGGATTCACCACCGTCACGCCATCGCGCATGAGCGTCTCTGCTTTGCGCAGCCGCAACAGCTTTTCGATCTGCGCCAGCTCGACGCGGTCGTTCACGCCCAGCACCTCCCGCGCCTCAGCTACGGGGAACGCGGCCACCTTCAGGCGATGCCGGTTGAAGATTTCGATGAGGTCCGTCAGCAGGTATTCCTTCTGGGCGTTCTCCGCCGAGATTTCCTCGAGATGCTCCAGCAGATGGGCACGTGAGAAGCAAAGTATGCCTGAGCTGATCTCGCGGATTTTCTTCTGGGTTGGGGTCGCGACTTTCTCTTCCACAATGCCGCGCACGCGGCTGCCGGCGCGAACGATACGCCCATAGCCTGTGGGATTCTCGAGGCGAGCGGTCAAAATGGTGCATGCCGCACGCGCTTGCAGGTGGGCTTCGACCAGGTTGCACAGCGTTTCAGAGCGGAGCAGGGGAGCGTCGCCAACCAGCACTACCACCGTCGGGCTGGGGCTCTTCTCAAGCTCCGGACGCGCCGTCATCACCGCGTGGCCTGTGCCCAGTTGCTCATTCTGCTCGATGAAAACGAGGTCTGGCCGCGCAAGGGCTTTGCGCACCTCTTCGCGCTCGTGCCCGATCATCATGTAAAGGCAGTCGGGTCCTGCTCCGTACGCGGCCCGCAAAATGTATTCACCCAGAGGCCGGCCCGCCAGCCCGTGCAGCAATTTTGAGTGCTCGGATTTGAAGCGCGTAGCCTTGCCCGCAGCCAGGATCAAGATGGAAAAGTTTTGCCCAGCCATTTCACTCTCCCTTCCCTGCGTACCCATCAAGCTGGTGAAACAGATCGGAACTCAAAACCGTAGCAGTTATTATACACGCAGGAATCGATCGGCCCCCCCTTATAGGTTGCTGGGGATTGGCCCCGAAGCGTTGTAGAATAGTGGAGGCATGAGCAGGAGCCCTACTGAGGAGATTCCGATGCACGTCAAAGTTTTGAGCGGGAAGCGGCCCCCACCCGCTCTAGGGAAACAGGCGAAGAGAGTTCCCTGGGCCGGCAAGAAGCTCACCATTCGTGACTTGGGGTGGACACGTGGGCATGCCAGGGAGGTACGTGCCAAGC
>JBAVYG010000368.1:0-9501 GCA_049698675.1 Terriglobia bacterium | reverse complement strand
AAAGAAGGCAATGGGCAGAACCCCGATGCCGGCTTGCGCCCCCACTGTCGCCGCCCACGAGCCATTGCGCGCCATCTTCTCCGAAACGACGATGGAAGAAATCTTGTCCAGCGCCAGCCCGCCGAATTTCTGGGGGAGGTCCGTAGAGGAAAGGCCAACCTCTGCGGCTTTCCTCAAGAGCTCCCTCAGCACGCCTGGCTTCTTGTCCTCAATCTCCTGAATGCGAGGGACAATTTCCTGATCGATGAACTCCTGTGCTGTTTGGGCGATCAACTTGTGCTGGTCGGTAGTGTCTTCCGGCGTGAACACGCCCCCAGGAGAACGGGTCTCGATCAGAAAGCTCCCGCCCTTGATTGGAACTTCACTGGACGCTGCTCTTGTAACCATTTTATGCCTTACCATTCCCGTTCCTGCTCTATGACTGCAGGTTTTCAAATATCCCTGCTGCTCCCATGCCACCGCCCACGCACATCGTGACCATACCGTACTTGGCGCTTCGCCGCTTCAACTCAGCGAGCAGTGTGGCCGTGAGTTTAGCGCCAGTGCAGCCCAAGGGGTGCCCCAGGGCGATGGCGCCGCCGTTGACGTTCACACGTTCGAGATCCAACTCTGCCAGCTTGATCACCGCAAGCGCCTGGGCTGCGAACGCCTCATTCAATTCGATTACTGCGATATCCGCGAGCTTCAGGCCCGCCGACTTCAGCGCCTTGGGGATGGCGTAAACCGGCCCGATGCCCATCTCCTCCGGCAGGCATCCCGCCACCGCGAAGCTCACGAACCTAGCCAGCGGTTCGAGTCCTAGCGCCTTCGCCCTCTCCGCCGACATCACCGCGGCCGCAGCGGCCCCGTCGCTCATCTGCGAGGCGTTCCCCGCCGTAACGGTACCGTGGGCGTGGAACGCGGGCTTCAGCTTGGCCAGCGCATCCAGGGAAGTATCAGCCCGCGGTCCCTCGTCGGTGTCGAACCGGATCTTGCGCCTCTGCGGCTTATCCTTGCCGTTCA
The DNA here is from genome assembly GCA_049698675.1 of Terriglobia bacterium. Lineage (GTDB taxonomy): Bacteria > Acidobacteriota > Terriglobia > UBA7540 > UBA7540 > CAVROP01. The sequence continues at coordinate 8,499 of JBAVYG010000368.1, read as the reverse complement.
GGCTGACCTCCACCACCTCGAGCGGAACGATCTCCTCTTTGAATTTGCCTTCCGCAATCGCTGCCAGCGCCCGCTCATGGCTCCGTAGCGCAAACTCATCCTGCTGCTGGCGCGTGAGGTGGTGTTTTTGAGCCAGGTTTTCAGCCGTCAATCCCATGCTGAGGTAGGCATCAGGATAATGCTCCATCAGGTAAGGGTTAGGCGCGAAATGATATCCGCCCATGGGAATCATGCTCATGGTTTCCGTGCCGCCGGCAATGACCGTCTCGGCGAAGCCCGCCATGATGCGTTCGGAAGCGATGGCGATGGCCTGAAGACCCGAGGAGCAGAAGCGATTGATCGTCATCGCCGAACAGCTTACCGGCAGGCCAGCCCTGAGCGAGGCGGCACGCGCCACGTTGTTTCCCTGTTCAGCCTCGGGTATCGCGCAGCCGAGGATCACGTCTTCAACCTCGTTAGGGTCAATCGCCGGGGCCCGCCTCAGGACCTCCTGAATGGCGGCGGCGGCCATGTCATCCGGTCGCGTGTTGCGCAGCGTTCCCCGCGGCGCCTTGCCCACCGCGGTCCGCGCGATGGATACAATTACTGCCTCGCGCATGCGAACCTCCTAAGAACAGTGACAAGTGACAAGTGACGAGTGACGAGCAGGATTCAGGAGTCAGGAGAAAGGGCGGAACTGGAGAGTGGGTGCTCAGCATGCGCCTTCCCCTAGCCCCCAGTCCCCTGCACCCAGCCCCTGGCACCTGCCAGCCTGAACTTGCTTTTGGCTCGTCACTCGTCACTTGTCACTGCTCTTCTAGTTCCTCAGCGGCTTTCCCTTCTTCAGCATGTACTGGATGCGCTCGCTGGTCTTCTTCTGGCCGCAGAGGCTTATGAAGGCCTCCCGTTCCAAATCCAGCAGGTACTGTTCGGAAACGAGCTGTGGCGAAGTGAACTCGCCCCCGCCGGAAAGGATCTTCGCCAATTGAGTTCCGATCACCACGTCATATTCGGAGATGTACTCGGCGCGGCGCATCAGGTGCAATCCCAGTTTCATTTTGACGAAAGCCGCCTGGCCGAGGACTCGAACGTCCGCGCGCGGGCTGCCCGGACGGTACCCCAAGCGGGCCAAGTCGAGTGCCAACTGCTTGGCGTCTGCGAGCTGCCGGTCGCGGTTCATGCTGATGGAGTCCTTCGCCGAAAGGTAGCCGAGCTTGCGCGCTTCTTCGGCGCTGGAGGAGACCTTGGCCATGCCGATATTCGAGAAGACTTCCTTGACGAATGTAAATGGGTCAACCTCCGGATCGGCAGGCACAGCATCCATGGCGCGCACTAGCATTTCTTTCGTCCCGCCGCCCGCCGGAATCAGGCCCACCCCGAATTCCACCAGACCCAGGTAAGTCTCCGCCGCCGCGCGAACGCGCGTGGCGTGTAGAACCATCTCCGTTCCCCCTCCCAGCGTCAGCCCAAAGGGAGCGGCCACAACGGGCTTGGGCGCATACTTGAGCGCCATGTTGGCGTTCTGGAAGGCGCGCACCGCCCTGTGAAGGTCGTCCCACTCGCCTTCCTGAATCGTCATCAGGACCATCATCAGGTTCGCACCCACGCAGAAGTTCGCCGCCTGGTTCCCAATCACCATGGCGTCAAAGCCCTCGCTCAAGGTTTTCAGCCCGGAGTGAATCATCTGCACCGTGTCAGCCCCAACGGTGTTCATCTTGGAATGGAACTCGAGGCAGACCACGCCCTCGCCAAGGTCGATGAGGCTTGCGCCGGCATTCTTCCTGATTTCCTTTTTGCGGGCTTTGAGCGACGGCAGCAGCAGGACGCCCGGCTTATCTTTGATATCGCGGAACGCGCCGCTCCCGAAATCGAAGTAGCTACGAGCGCCGTCGCCTGATGCGTAGAAACTCTTCTTCCCGGTGGCGAGGAGTTTTTCGACCAGGGGGGGTGTTGATCGGCCTGCCTTCTTCCAGGCATCGACGACCTTCTCAATCCCCACCGCATCCCAAAGCTCGAAGACGCCGCACTCCCAGTTGAAACCCCACTTCATGGAATTATCAATGGAGACGATGTCGTCTGAAATCTCCGGCACGCGCATCGCGGTGTAGTGGAACGTATCGAAGAGAACCTTCTGGTAGAACTGCCCGGCGCGCTCAGGTGACTGGCAGAGCGTCCTCACCCGCTCCCGCGCGTCCTCGATATTGCGGGCCATCTCGAGCGAGGGGAACTTCGGTTTCTGGCGCTCGCGATAATCGAAGGTCTTGAAATCCAGCGTGAGAATTTTGCTCTCTTCCCCGCCATCCTTCGCCTTAACTTTCTTATAAAAGCCTTGTCCGGTTTTCTCTCCCAGCAGCCGGCGCTGCATCATCTGCTGGATAAAATCGGGAAGCTGGAAAAGGTCGTGCCGTTCATCATGGGGCAGCGACTCCGCAAGGTTCTTGACAACCTGCGCCAGGACATCGAGGCCGACGATATCGAGCGTTCGGAAGGTTGCGGACTTCGGCAAGCCCATGGCAGGGCCGGTTAGCGCGTCGATTTCCTCAATCGTGTAGCCATCCTCCTGCATGGCGCGGAGGACGTTCAGGGTTGTGAACGTCCCGATGCGGTTGGCGATGAAATTGGGCGTGTCCTTGGCGATGACGATCCCCTTGCCCAGCACTACCTCGCCGAAGCGCGAGACCGCCTCGACAACCTCCGGCAGCGTGTCGGCGACGGGAATAATCTCCAGCAACTTCAGGTAGCGAGGAGGATTGAAAAAGTGCGTGCCCAGAAAATGCCGCCGCAACTCTGCGCTGAAGCCTTCGAGGATGCTGGCGATGCTGATGCCCGAGGTGTTGGAACTCACCACCGCCCCTGGCGCGCGCACTGCCATGACCTTTTCGAGCAATGTCCGCTTGATGCTGCGGTCTTCCGTCACCGCCTCGATGATCCAGTCACAGTCTTTCAACGAGGTTAAGTTGTCCTCGAAGTTGCCCAGAGCGATCATCCGAGCGGCCTCCGGGACGAAGAACGCTGGCGGCCGTGACTTCAGCGCTGCCTCGAGCCCGGTTTGCGCAAAGCGGTTGCGAACCTTTGCGTCGCCAAGCGTCAAGCCTTTGGCTTGCTCCTCAGGGGTCAGCGCGGGAGGGACGATATCGAGCAGAACAGACGGAATTGAAGCGTTGGCAAGATGAGCAGAAAGACGAGCGCCCATCGTTCCCGCGCCCAGCACGGCCACTTTGCGAATGTCACGCACGTTTTTCCCCCAAGGATGTTGGCGAGAGCCCCATAAACCATTATGAATGGTGAATGGTGAATAGTAAACTGTGAAGTGCGGACGCAGAGTTTGTCTTGCGCGCCGCGCTCAGGGCCTCTGACCGCTTGGCTTCCTCAATGCCGTGACTACTCGCTGCGGTGTAAGATGGTGGAGACCATTGGGCGAACTATCCCGCGAGGAGTAGCTCGTGAAAATACACTACTGGATCGATGTCTGCTTCTTCCTTGGTTTTGGAGTGTTCGTGGCGTCGCAGGAGCCGTGGAGCACTCGATACCTCATCGGGATCGGGATAGCAGTTGCTGGTTTCGCGTTATGCATGCTTGCAAGGGCTCAGCTCGGACGGTGTTTTAGCATCCAAGCGCGGGCCAAAACACTTGTGACGACAGGCCTCTACTCGAGATTTCGCCATCCCGTCTATCTCTTCGGTGGAATAGCCAATCTTGGTTTGTTTATCGCTTGGGGCAAACTGATTCCGTTGCTATGCTTACTTTTGTTTTACCCACCATTGCAAATCCTGCGGGCAAGAAAAGAGGAGAAGGTCTTGGAGCAGGCATTTGGGGAAGAATATTGCCGGTACAAGGCCAGCACATGGTTTTGAACCGTTTCCTCGGCGAAATGGGCAAGGAACTGCGCGTTCCTGGCGGTATAATGCAAACTTCCGGGAGGTGAACGATGTACGATGTTGTAACCTTTGGCGAAGCCATGATTCGCCTCGCTCCGCCGCATTTCGAAAGACTGGAGCAAGCCAACTCGCTGGACTTGCGAATTGGCGGCGGCGAGTTGAACGTCGCCGTGGGTGCAAGCCGTTTGGGCCTGCGAATCACATGGGTCTCGCGCCTCCCGAAAAACGCGCTGGGAAAGCTGTTGGAGAACAGGGTCCGCCAGGCTGGCGTGGACACCTCCAACCTGGTTTGGACCGAGGAGGGAAGAGTGGGGCTTTACTTCCTCGAGTTCGGTGCTGCGCCAAGAGCCAGTTCAGTGCTCTACGATCGGTCGCAGTCCGCCATCAGCGCCGTGAAACCTGGCGAGATCGACTGGGAAAAAGTATTCCAGGGCGCGAAGTGGTTCCACACCAGCGGCATCACGCCGGCGCTCAGCGATTCGGCGGCCGCCGTTACCTTCGAGGCCTTGAGGGCTGCAAAGCAGGCTGGGGTTACCGTGAGTTTCGATCTGAATTACCGCGGCAAGCTCTGGCCGCCTGATAAAGCACAGGCAGTTCAGGAACCGATGATGGAGTTTGTGGACGTCCTGATAACCACTGAGGAGGACACGAAGGTTGTCTTCAAGATCAAAGCCTCCGGCAAGACCGATGATAAAGGTTTTGCGGAAGTCTCTGCCGAGACTTACAAGGAGGTGGCGCGCCAGCTTCAGGAGAAGTTCAAATTCCAGGCCGTGGCCATCACCTTGCGGGAGAACCCGCTGGTTTGGCGGAACACCTGGACGGCCATTGCCTACCACGATGGGCAATACTTTGACGATGTAAAGTACGAACTCGAAATCGTGGACCGCCTAGGTGGAGGCGATTCCTTCAGCGCCGGGTTCATCTACGGCTATTTAACGAAGAAGTCTTATGCGGACGCCGTCCGTTACGGAAATGCGTTCAGCGCCCTGAAGCATTCTGTGCCCGGCGACTTCAATTGGGCAACGCTCCAGGAAGTGGAGAATCTGCTCAAGGGCGCCAGCCTGAGAGTAGCAAGGTGAGAGCAGTGACAAGTGAAGAGTGACAAGTGACGAGCCGGACAAGTCATCAGCTATCAGCAGTCAGCTTTCAGCAAACCACAAGGTCACCTGTGAGTGAGTGTTGACTTCCGGCACCTTTCTCGTCACTTGTCACTCGTCACTCGTCACTCGTCACACCTCGTCTAGCGTGGAAGGAGAAAGCAATGTCCTGGACAAGAGAAAAAGCTCTGGCACTTATTCGTGAGGTTGGACTTATTCCCATCGTTCGCGCGCCCTCACCCGACGACGCCCTGCATGCCGCGGAAGCCATTATAGAAGGAGGGATAGGAATTGCCGAGATCACCATGACAGTTCCCAACGCCCTTCACGTCATGGAACGCGTGGTGGAGAAGTTCGGGGATAAGGTGCTGCTCGGCGCGGGAACGATCCTCGATCCTGAAAGCTGCCGGGCAGCTCTGCTGGCAGGCGCGGAGTTCATCGTCACACCCTCCCTCAATCCCCACGTCATCGAAGTGGCGCGCCGGTATAGCAAGGCGTGTTTCCCTGGTGCCCTCACGCCCACCGAAGTCGTTTTGGCATGGCAGTCAGGCGCAGACATGGTGAAAATATTCCCTTGTGGACCCGTGGGCGGGCCCAGTTACATTAAGGCACTGAAAGGCCCATTCCCGCAGATCGATTTCGTCCCCACGGGCGGAGTCAATCTTGAGACCACACCGGAGTTCATCAAGGCTGGGGCAGCGGCAGTGGCGGTGGGCGGAGAACTAGTGAACGTGAAAGTCCTGAGGGAAGGCAAACTGGATGTGGTGGTTGCCAATGCCCGAAAGTTCATCGAAGCTGTCCGCTCTGCCAGGGCATCGCTCGGCCAATAGCAAGGCATGAGGTCCGCGCTGCTCAATTTCGCACTTGCCGCCGCCATCCTAGGGGGCGCCTGGGTGCTTACTAATTTGTTCGCTCGCGCCATGTACCTTGTTTGTCCGGTGTGCCAGACGCTAAACGCCCGGCGGCGGAGCCACTGTCGGAAGTGTGGGCAGCTCCTGCGCGCGCATGGCCGTGAAGTCAGGAAGCCCCAATGAATCCGCCTCCCGGACGCTCGCCCCGGGAAGGTTGTCTAATGGCAGGTGAAGAAAACCGAGTCTTCGAGAGGTCAACTGAATGACGAGAGAGGAGCGGCTCGATGCCATCCGACACCGGCCGGGGGTTTCGGTGCTCATCGTGGGAGGCGGGATTAATGGCGTTGGCCTGCTTCGTGAATTGGCTCTGCAGGGAGTGGACGCGCTTCTGGTGGAAAAATCCGATTTCTGCTCCGGCGCCAGTTCTGCTTCCACGCGCATCATTCACGGTGGGCTACGATACCTCGAAAACGGCGAATTTCGCCTGGTCAAAGAAGCCTTGCGGGAGCGAAACCGGCTGCTCAAAAACGCGCCGCATTATGTAAGGCCTCTCCCCACAACCATTCCAATCTTCAGTTGGGCAGATGGCCTGTTTTCGGCCCTGGGAAAGTTCCTGGGCTTCAGGGTGCGCCCCAGCGATCGAGGAGCCTTGCTGTTCAAAATTGGATTGTCCTTGTACGACCTCCTCGCAGGAAATCAAGCGGTTTTGCCCGCTCACCAGTTCAAGTCTCGTCATGTTTCCCTGGCCGCGCGACCTCAGCTCCACCCGGAGATCGTTTGCACGGCAATCTACTACGATGCCTGGATCAGTTATCCCGAACGGCTCTGCCTGGAACTCGTTCTGGATGCGGAGAGCCAAGGTTCAGGCGCGTGCGCTTTGAATTATGTACGCCCCAAAGGCGCGAAGGGAGATACGGTTGTCCTGGAAGATGAGATTTCTGGTCGGACACTCGAAATCAAGCCCAGGATCGTGGTCAATGCCAGTGGGGCCTGGATCGATTTCACTAATGGCGCCCTCGGGCGGCAGACTCAATATATCGGCGGCACCAAAGGCTCCCACATCGTGCTCGAGCATCCCGAACTGCTGGCCGCGACCCAAGGGCAGATGCTCTATTTTGCCAATGCGGACGGGCGTATCTGCATCTTTTATCCCTTTTATGGGAAAGTGATTGCGGGTTCCACGGACATACCTGTTACGGATCCCGAAACGGCGTTTTGTGAGGAAGATGAGGTGGACTACATCCTGGAGTCCATGCGCCTGGTTTTCCCCGCCCTCCCGCGTCTGCGGGACCGGTCCAACATCATTTACCGATTCTGTGGAGTCCGCCCACTGCCCCGCAGTGATTCCTCCACTCCGGGAGAGATCAGCCGAGATCATAGCTGTGCGGTTATCCCGGCGGGGAATGGAATTGACTTTCCGGTTTATTCCCTGATCGGCGGGAAGTGGACCACCTTCCGTGCCTTTGGCGAGCAGGTGGCGGACAAGATTCTCAACCACCTGGCAAGGCCACGCCTGACCAGTTCCGCCGATTTGCCCATTGGGGGCGGCAAGGACTACCCGCAAACGGCGGTGGAAAAGAGTGAATGGCTGGCTTCCCTTGAGCGCAAGACTCGGCTACCAATCGGGCGTTTGACGGCCTTGCTGGACCGGTATGGGACTCGAGCGGAAGGCTTGGCACATTTCATCAGTGCTGCGCCTGACCAGCCTCTGCGTTCGTTGCCCGAATACACCCGGCGCGAAATTCAATTCATGGCGTCGCAGGAGAGCATCGTGCACCTGGATGACCTCGTCTTGAGACGGACTATCATGGCTCTTTTGGGCCAGTTGAGCCTTGATCTGTTAGAGGAGCTGGCTGCCGTGCTGGCGCCGGTGCTGGCATGGTCGCAGGAAAGGACCCAGCAGGAAATCGAGCGCACAATGAAACTCCTGAGCGAAGTCCATGGCGTGAAACTTGCCGAAGGGCAGTGACCCGCCGTGGCGGGACGAGCGCAATTATGAATAGTGAATGGTGAATAGTAAATTGTGTATTGCGGAGGCAGAGTTTGCTTTGCGTGCCGCGCCCAGGGCCTCTGACCGCTACGCTTCCTCAATTCATAATTTACTATTCACTATTGATAATTGCTCCGCCTTGGGCGCCGCTTTTCAATGAATCAATGACTCCGTGAATCAATCACTCAATTCCCTCACCCCATCACCAAGCCGCCATTCACGTTGATGACCGCGCCGGTAATGTAACTGGCTTCTTCCGAGGCCAGGAACGCTATGGTTGCAGCCACTTCTTCGGGCCGGCCGAAACGCCGCATGGGAGTCTGGCTCATCCATTCCTGCTCGCGTCCTGGCATACGCTCGAGGAGTAAATCCGTAAGGATACGCCCCGGGGCCACCACGTTTGCCGTGATTCCGTAAGGCCCCAGCTCCTTCGTCAAGGAAAAGGTGAAGCCTAGAAGTCCCGATTTCGCTGCGGAGTAATGCGCATGGTTGTTCGACCCGGTGTAAGCCGCCTGTGAGGAGACATTGATGATCCGTCCCCAGCGGCGTTCCTTCATCGACGGGATGCACTCACGCGCGTATCGGAAAGATGCCGTTAAGTTAATAGCCAGAGCTTGTTCCCAATCTTCATCTTTCATATCGACAACAGAAACATCGGTCATCTCGCCGGAGTTGTTCACGAGGATGTCAATCTTCCACATCCT
>JBAVYG010000367.1:0-6653 GCA_049698675.1 Terriglobia bacterium | reverse complement strand
GGAGAAGTTCAACGGCTTCCGCGCCGTTTACGAAGAAGGCAAAGATGAAAAGGCGGAGATGGAGGAAGATGAGGAGCTGAAACTCCGCCTGCCGCAGGTTGAGCAGGGCGAAAGGCTCAAGCTGCGGAAGATTCTACCGGAACAGCACTTCACCGAACCTCCCCCACGATTCAACGAAGCCACGCTGGTGAAAGCGTTGGAGGAAAAAGGCATCGGCAGGCCCTCCACCTACGCCACAATCCTCTCCATCATCCAGAACCGCGAGTACGTGGAGAAACATCAGGGCCGCTTTTATCCCTCAGAACTCGGGATGCTGGTAAGCGATCTGTTGGTGAAGAATTTCAGCGACATCTTCGAGGTGGCTTACACCGCCCGCATGGAAGAAGAGCTGGATGAAGTCGAGGAAGGGAAACTCACCTGGACGGAAGCTCTCAGTGAATTCTACAAGAAGTTCAAGAAAGATTTGCGGGTCGCCGAACGCGAGATGGCGGACATCAAGGGAGAAGGCATCCCGACCGAGGTGAAGTGTGAGAAGTGTGGCAAGCCCATGGTGATCCGGCTGGGACGCAACGGCCAATTCCTCTCCTGCACGGGCTATCCCGAGTGCGATGGAACCAGCGACCTGCCGCCTGAGCTGGCTGCGAAATACAGCAGTGCAGGGCCACCGGCGCCCGAACTCCCGGAACAAACCTGCGAAAAATGCGGCAAGCCCATGGCCGTCAAACGCGGCCGCTTTGGATTCTTTCTGGCTTGCACGGGTTATCCCGAATGCCGGAACACCAAGAAGATCGTGATGAAGGAAGGCGCCGCGACGGCCGTCAGCGACACACTGCTGGAGGAGAAGTGCCCTGAATGCGGCAGCAACCTGGTGCTCAAGCACGGCCGCTACGGGCAGTTCACCGCCTGCAGTAACTATCCGCAGTGCAAATACGTGAAGCGACAAACCCTCGGTATTCCCTGTCCCGAAAAAGGCTGCACGGGTGAACTGGTCGTGCGCCGCACGCGCAAAGGCAAGACCTTTTACGGCTGCAGCCGCTACCCTGACTGCAAGTTCACCGCTTGGGACAAACCCGTCAACGAACCCTGCCCCCTTTGCGGCAATCCCCTCCTGCTCGAGAAGCATAAGAAGGACGGCCCCCCCATCCGCTACTGCCCGAATGAAGGCTGTAAATACCAGCGGGCGGCGGCGTGAAAGCAAGTTGAGAGTCGACAGTCCAAGGTCGAAACTCCGATGACACTTTTGGATCCCAACTTTTGACTGTGGTGGGGCATACTCCCTTCCGCGCTGCTATAATCACTGGCAGGAAGGATCCTTAATGAGGGCGGTCACCATCGCCGGAGGCGGGCTGGCAGGCAGTGAAGCCGCCTGGCAACTTGCTGTCCGGGACATTTCCGTTACGCTGTATGAGATGCGACCGGTGCGCTCGACGCCCGCCCACAAGACGGACCGCTTGGCGGAGCTGGTTTGCAGCAACTCGCTGAAGTCGAACACGCCGGGCGCCGCCTCGTGGCTCCTGAAGGAAGAGTTGCGCCGCTCCGGGTCGCTCCTGCTAAAGCTTGCTGGTGAGTGCGCCGTTCCGGGTGGCGCGGCATTGGCGGTTGACCGAGAGCGATTCTCGGCCTCCGTCACTCAGGCGCTCGCCGAACATCCACTCGTCACAATACGCCGGGAAGAGCTGCGGGAAATTCCTTCGGACGGTCTTGTAATAATCGCCACTGGCCCCCTCACCTCGGACGCCTTGGCGCGCTGCCTTCAGTCGCTCACGGGCTCTGAAAACCTGGCATTCTACGATGCCATCAGTCCCATTGTTGATGCCGAAACGCTGAATCATGAACGCCTCTTCCCTGCCTCACGCTACGGAAAGGGCGGCCGCGATGACTACCTGAATTGCCCCTTGAACGAAGCAGAATACCGCGCCTTCTATGACGCACTGCGAGGGGCGGAGACAGTGCCGGCGCATGAATTCGAAGACCTGAATTATTTCGAGGCCTGCCTGCCCATCGAAGAACTGGCGCGGCGGGGGTACGACACGCTTCGCTTCGGCCCCATGAAGCCCGTGGGCCTGCTCGACCCGCGGACCGGCAAGCAGCCCTTCGCCGTGGTGCAGCTCCGGGCTGAAAACCTGCGCTTTTCAAGCTACAACCTGGTGGGGTTCCAGAACCACCTCAAGTTCTCCGCGCAGGGGCGCATCCTGCGCATGATCCCCGGGCTCGAAAATGCCGAGTTCTTGCGCTTCGGGCAGATTCATCGCAACACTTATATCAATGCGCCAAGGCTGCTCGAGGCCGACCTCAGCCTTCGTGCCGGGCCCAACGTCTTCATCGCAGGCCAGCTTTGCGGAGTGGAAGGATACGTGGAGTGCATCGCCACCGGGTTCCTTGCCGGAGTGGCGTTGGCTCAGCAGGTGGCAGGGGCTGACTTCACGCCACCCCCGCGCACGACGGCGCTCGGGTCGTTGCTCCACTACACTTCGCACGCCGACCCCGGCAACTATCAGCCTGCCAACATTTCTTTCGATTTGCTTCCCCCTCTGGAGAACCTGCCCAGGGTCATCGCGCGTGACCGTCGCGCCCGGCGCGCGAGACAATGTGAGAGAGCCCTTGCCGACCTCCAGGAGTGGCTCCACGAGCTTAATAACGTTGTCATCCCGAGCGAAGCGAGGAATCTCGCTCTGAGTCCTTCTTCGACAGACCAGAGCGAGATTCCTCGCTTCGCTCGGAATGACAGGCCAGAAACGGATGGTCGTCATGGATGAACTCATCGAGCGCTACGTCAACTACCTCCAGTACGAGCGGAATGCCTCCCCGCACACGATCCGTAACTACCGCAGCGACCTCCTACAGTTCCGGGATTACCTGGCGGAGGGCCGCGACACCGCCGCTGTTGACGTCAGATCGGTCGACGCTTTGCGCATCCGCGGCTTCCTCAGCATCCTTTTCGAAAGGCAAGAAAAGAAGTCGTCCATCGCCCGCAAACTCTCGGCGGTGAGGGCATTCTTTAAGTTCTTGAAGCGCGAGGGAGTGCTCGCCGAGAATCCTTCCACGCTAGTCTCGACTCCCAAGCAGGACAAGACCCTTCCCAGGATCATGACTGAGGAAGAAATGAACACTTTCCTCGATGCTGTGGCCGAAGCCACAAAAACGGGAGAGCCTGCGATGCGGCGCGACCGCGCGCTGCTGGAAATGCTTTACGCCTCGGGCCTGCGCGTGAGCGAATTGGTGGGCCTGGACCTCCGCAGCGTGAACTTCGGAGACTGCATGGTGCTCGTCCGCGGCAAGGGACGAAAGGAGAGGATCGTGCCCTTCGGCTCCAAGGCTAAGCAGGCCCTCGAGGACTACCTCCCGGTACGGCAAAGAATCCTTCAGGAAAGGAAGAAGTCCGGCCAGCAGGCCCTGTTTTTGAATGTGTGGGGGGCGCGGCTCACCACACGCTCCGTGGACCGGCTGGTGAAAAAATACGTCCGTCACTACGGGCCGGCGGTGAAGGTCAGCCCACATTCGCTCCGCCATGCTTTTGCCTCTCACCTCCTCACGGAGGGAGCTGACCTGAGGGCAATCCAGGAAATGCTGGGGCACGCCAGCCTGTCAACTACGCAGAAATACACCCAGGTCTCAATCAAACAGTTAATCGAGGTCTACGACAAAACCCACCCCAAGGCGTGAGGTTAAATCCCAAGGCAGAAGAGCAGGTATCAGGTGCCAGGGGTCAGGTGACAGGTGCTAGAGGCGGGGGCGGCATCGTCCGCCGAGTAGCTCCACCTTCTCCTCGAGCGTCATCCGCTTCAGCAGATCGGTGACGCGCTGCTCGATGGGGAGCCTGGGGTTGCGGTAATCAGGAGCAGGCGTTTGATACGCACCATCCGTCATTCGTAGAGGATAACCCCACCGTGTGTCATTTTGATCCCGCCCTGCGGAACAGGCCTAAGGTGGTATGAGTGAGGGCATTCCCGAGAAATGCAAACAGCAGGAGAAAGCCAAATAGGTAACGCATGGCGTTCTCCTTCGGCAGTTCTGGACGGTCTCTAATTCTGTTTCGGATTGCTTCAGCGTTGGACGGTGACCGCCGTGCCGTTGTAGGAAACCGTTTTGTCGGCTGTCCCGGACGGGCTCACGCCAACGCCGTGACCCGTCCCCACCCAGACAATATTGAACGCGCGGCGCTCGAGCATGCCTGGGAGGCTGCCCTGGCGCGCGCCGATTGTGAGCGTGTGCTTGGCGTCATCCCAGTGAATGGGAATCGTCGCATACGCGCCCTTCTCGTAGTCGTAAGTAAGGCCATCGTCTTCGTAGAGCGTGAAGTCCGCATCCGCACCCGGATAGATGCGCAACTCGATGGGGTCCTCCGGTTGTTGACTGCTGTACTCCATCGCTGGCCCCAGGGGCAAAATCGAACCGGCACGCACGAACAGGGGCAGGGTTTCGAGCGGCGCCGCCACCATGATGAACTTGCCCCCGGAGAAACTTTCGCCGCTCCAGAAGTTGGTCCAGGTGACGTTCGGCAGATAGACGCGCCGCCCGTCCACTCCTGGGTCGGTGATGGGACTGACCATCAGCGCCGGCCCGAACAGAAACTGATCGCCGATGTTGCGCGCCGTCACATCCTCGCGATAATCCATCACCAGCGGGCGCATCAGGGTGTAGCCCGCGTGCGTCACCTGCCACGCCAGCGAGTAGATATAGGGCATCAGGCGGTAACGAAGCGTGTCGTACCGGGTCAGAATCTCCTGCGCGTCGGCGCCGTAGGACCACAGCTCGTTCTGGTTGGTGGCGCGCGTTCCGTGCACGCGGAAGATGGGGCAGAACGTTCCGAATTCGAACCAGCGCAGGAACAGTTCCCGGTAGGCGGGACTCGCGGGGTTGCCATCCGTAAAACCACCAATATCGGTCGTCCAGTAGGGAATTCCGGAAAGCATCAAGTTCAATCCAGCGGGAATCTGCCGCTTGAAGGTTTCCCAATCGGAATTAATATCACCCGACCAGGCCGCCGTGCTGTTGCGCTGGATGCCCGCATACGCCGACCGCGAGAGAATGAAAACGCGCTTCTGGTCGGTCACACTGCGCTGGCCCTCATAGACGGCCGAGGTGGTCATCAGTGGATAGAGGTTGGCGTAACGGGCGCCGTTACCTGCGGCCACCTTGTCGCTCACCAGGATGTTGGTTTCACGCCCCTCCGTTTCCGGTTCCGTCGTGTCGAGCCACCAGGCATCCGCGCCAATCTTGAACAGCACGTTGTCCATCAACTGCCAGTAGAACTTGCGGGCAGCCGGATTGAAAGCGTCATACAGGGCCATTCCTGCAGGATGAAAGGCGGCTGCCTTGGTGCGGTCGATAAAGTAACCGCGCTTGTCCATCTCCTCATAGACTTTCGAGCCGGGATCGAAATAGGGCCACACCGAAATCATCAGATGGAAATGGTTGCGGTGCAGGTCGTCGATCATGCCCTTGGGGTCGGGATAGTGGTCGTTGAATTCGAAGTCTCCTTTGATTTTCCACCAGAACCAATCCTGCACGAGGTTATCGACGGGGATGTGTAATTCGCGGTACTTGTGCGCCACTTCCAGCAGCTCTTTCTGCGACTGATAGCGGTTCTTGCACTGCCAGAAGCCGTACGCCCATTTGCCGAACAGCGGAGCCGCGCCAGTCAGCTCGCGGTAAGCGGCAACGATCTTGTCGAATTCCGGGCCGTAGATGAAGTAGTAATCGATCTGGTCGGCGACTTCCGAGCTGATATAGAGCGACTGCATGAAGCGGTTGTTGAAGCGGCTGCGGGAAGGGTTGTCCCAGAACAGGCCGTAGCCGTTGGTTGACAGCAGCATGGGGACGGAAATGTTGGAGTTGTCCTGCGCGATGTCCACCGATTCTCCCCGGTAGTTCCACACCCCGGCCTGATGCTGCCCCAGGCCGTAGAAGCCTTCCGGCGAGCCCCACAGCGCCACGAACTCTTCGGCGCGGTAAGTCTTCTCGCCATTGACCACGACGGGAGTCATCGTCCGGCTGCTGTCCTGCATCAGCCTTTTGCCCGCCGCGTCACTGAAGACAATCACTCCGTCCTTGCGGGCCACATTGACTCGAAGTTGCGCGGTGCTCAGCGTCACCTCTTGGTCGGTCGATTCCACCGAGAAGTGCGCTCCAGGCCAACTCGTTTTGGTCACGGCAAGATGCTTCACATCCGGGAAAGAAGATGTGGGCGTATAGAGAACGCGGACGATGGAATCCGAGCAGACCTCCAGCCGCAGCAGGCCGGTCTGCATGGTGAAGAGCACGCCGTCGGATTGCCTCTCGATACCCTTGGCGGGATTCAAGGGATTCCATTGGGCAACGGCGTTCGGCGCCAACAACAGCAGTGATAGTAGAAGGGCGTATTGTTTTATTCGTGTGATCATTCGTCTCCTGAGTTCACGGAACGGCGGATGCCGGATCCGTGTTTGATCCCGGACTCTTCTTCCGGCTGGTGCAGCAGGTGCTTGCCATGGAACCCGTATCATACGCCAGGTTCGTCCAACCCGGACAGGCTACCAGAACAAATTGTCGCAGCAATATGAGAAGTTCCTATTCCAGCAAAGTAGAAAGTTCCTGTTGAAAACCGGCAAACTGGCCGGATGAGCAAACAGGAGATGCTGGTGATGAGCACGAAGGAACGGGATCGGTTAAAG
>JBAVYG010000366.1:0-1934 GCA_049698675.1 Terriglobia bacterium | reverse complement strand
GCCTTGCGGCGGATGCGCCGCCGGCCCACTCTTGTCGCTGCGTTCTGGAAACAGGCCGAATTGTTCTAGATGTCACTATATTATGTAACGCTCATTAGTTGGTCGGCCTTTTGCTGGCGGGAATCAGATGTGGTGCCGTAACTGACGATTTCGGCACCCATCGTTCTGAGCAGAGAAACTTTGTGCGGATTGGCGTTTTCGGGCAAAACGACAACGCATCGGGAGCCAAAACGAGCCGAGGCGTAGGCCACTCCCAGACCATGATTACCGGTGCTGGCACAGATCACCCCGCCCCGCCGTTCCTCGGCGGTAAGGCTTGTGAGCTTGTTCAGTGCGCCTCGAACCTTGAACGCGCCCGTGCGTTGCAGATTCTCGAGTTTCAAGTGCACAGGAAGGCCAGCCTTCTCGCTGGCGGCATCGCTTAGCACCAGCGGAGTGTGAATGATCTGTGTAGCGATTCGGCTTTGTGCCAGCCGGATTTCTTCCAAGGTGACGGGGTAGATTTCTGCAGGACAGACATGTTTAATTGCAGCTTCGCGGCGCAAGTACCCTGCACACCACCAAACTCGGATCGCCAAACTCGGTGCAACTTAGTCAGGTTTCCCTTTCCAGGCTTCGCACGCTGGAAGCTGAGCGGTTTTCAGGAATACCGCCTTGCGTGGCGAAAACGAGGGCGGGTGTGTACCCATGGCGTCTACCGCCTGTCGCTTGTCTGGGAAATATCCTCGTGGCATTGAGGCTTGCTCCCGATCTTGGGCAGGGAGAGTCTTCAAAGTCGTGCCGAAACGGTACCAAGTGGTCGGACCATCTGACAATAGAAGGAAATGGCTCCGTGTGGAGTATAATCGCTGCCGCCGGGAGAAATCGTAATTGTGAAGGCTTATGCTCGACGCAATATGTTATTCGTTAAGGTAAGTTCAAGGCAAACATCAACCACATAGCGAGAGCTTTAGGAAGGATTATCTATCATGGAAATGGATCGACGAAAGTTTCTCAGCGTTACCTCCGCCGCAGGGATGGGGATGCTTGCAGGTGTGCCTGCCCGAAGCCCGGGAGTCGGGGCCGAAACCGGGAAACAGGAATACAAAATGCGCATGGCCTTCGGCTGTTGGATCAACGACCTACGCAACGAATCAATGCCTTTAGAATACTGGCCGTATGGTGTGTTGGACGATAAAGCCGTCGAGGGAATCGTGAGCGCCTTGGATTTACAACGCGAAAATGGCTACACGGTGGTTGATTTAGCCGGGCTATGGGCTACCTATGGCTGGACGGTCGATTTCAAGACAGTGGTGGACAGGGATCGCCAGCGGCGTGTGAACCAGATCTTGAAGGCGGCGCACGACCGCGGAATGAAGGTGACTTGCTTTCCGGCGGGCATTTTGAATTGGGGTTTCGACGAGATCATCAAACAATACCCGGCGCTGAAAACCGACAACGAGCATGAGATGAATCCCTTCATGGAAGAGTCGTGGGAATGGCAATACAAGATATTCGACTATGCCGCGGACAACTATGATATTGACGGTTACCATCTGGAGGCAACCGATCAGGGCCGGTGCAAGACCCAGGAATGCATGGAAAAGTTACCGAACGACGTGGCCTACTACTCCTATGTTACCGGCCGAATGGCCGACCACATTCGCCAGAAGTATCCGGGCAAGATTGTGTTTACGACAATTCAGGGCTTCACCACCTGGGGAAAGTCCTTCACTGAGGAAGAGACGGGATATCTCATCGAGCTGAGTAAGAAAGTGGATTGCCTTTTTGACCAAGGGCATCGTGGGACCTACGTTACACAGGGGGAGTGGGCGAGCTTCATTCCAAGGCTGCACTGCGCTTACGGAACTTCGGGCGGCTTTTGGGTGTACCCGCCGCAACGCTGGGATCGCACGCGATGGTTCCTGCCGTACACCGCGCGGACGGGCAAGCAC
>JBAVYG010000365.1:0-4088 GCA_049698675.1 Terriglobia bacterium | reverse complement strand
ATTCCAGATTCTGACAGATGGCTAACGATACAGATCAGAGAGCCCGCGAGAAACTCTTCTCCCGCCACGCTCGCCAGCTTTAGCCACGAGCCGCCGGCCCGACTTGACGCCCCGCGGTGAGGAAAAGCATCGCCTTTCCCCACAGCGGGCGTCCCTGCCAAAATCCCCGGTAGAACAGGAAAAAATCAGTGCTGCCTTATCTTAATCCCGCGACCATCCGTCCCCAAGAATGGGAGAGCCGTGAGGACGAGGGCATCCTCATCGTGCCCCGGGCTGGGGAGATGCTGTATCGCGTCCGGATGCCCTGTCATGCTGAGCGGAGCATCTCTGCAGTTCCTCCCCCCAACTAAGCGGTCAGTCTCGCATGCGAACTGTCGAGATCCTTCGTCGCCCGAAAAGCAGGGCGCCTCAGGATGACAGGCACAGGTTACGCGCACTGTGCCCGCCACACACTCGACTTCGAACTTGCGATTTCAGGTTTGTATTAGGGAATCCCAGGTAGGAAACGGAACAGCCACTAAATCCACTTCAACGCGCCGCGATTCCAGAGCCAGATATAGCCCACGACCAAGATCCCCAGGAACACGAGCATCTCCACCAGGCCCAACAGTCCCAGGACCTGAAATTCCACTGCCCAGGGGTAGAGGAAGACCGTCTCAACCTCAAAGACCACGAACAGGATGGCGACCACGTAAAAGCGCACGGTATAGCGCCCGCGCGCGTCGGATTCCGGCGTGATGCCGCACTCGTAAGGCAGAACTTTCTCCGGGGTTGGTTTGAAGGAAGGTCGGAAGAACTTGGCGATCCAGAGCAACGCGGGGAAGGTGATGGCCGCGATGGCAAAGAAAATCAGAATAGGCCCGTATTCGTTGAGCATGATCGTTGCACCTCTTTCCGGCGTCACCCATCATAGCACATGAATCGGGCCGGAGGTCCAGGAGGATGCTGAAAAAACGTCTTGGGGCTTCACTCTGAGCGTAGTTGTCAGTAGTCCGAGCACATCGCCGTCCCGCGGATTTGGTGATATACTTACAGGCGTAGCTGGAGACGCTGAAGAAGCGCATTGCGAAGAAGAAAGTGCGGTTCGAGGACTGGACCTCCAGCGAGTACCTCGAGGCTGTTGTGCATGCTTACGAGCACTTCTTCTTTCAGTACAAGTCCAGTGACTTGCTGGTGATTGATACCTCCGAGATCGATTTTGTCGACCGGAGCGAGCATTTGCAGGAACTCCTGCAGCGGTTGAGCCAGCCGGTCAAGGGCACGCAGTATATTCTGCCGCTTGGATCCGCGCCCGCGGACTGAGACGGTCGTGAGTGGCTGGCGCCGAGAAATCCCGGTGTAAACGGAGCCGCGGGGTTTCGTCGCTTACTCGAGCCGGTTTGACCCTCTTTGTCCAGGCAAGTGGAGGCCCTCCCGGGTCCCCGGACGCTCTCTAACGAGCGCCGGAACTCCAGTCCTGCGACGGAGAGGGTTTTTTTTGAGCAAGTCGCTCGGCAGTTGGCTGGAGATTTTGGATTTTAGATTTTGGATTCTCGATTTCGATCTTGAATTTGGAATCCGAGATTTGGGATTGGTCGTTTGAACTTTCGACTTTTGACTTTCGACTTCTGAACTAGGGAGCAACGCCATGGACCACAACACTGAGGCCGTGAGCAAAGTCACCGTGCCCTGGATCCTCGAATGTAAACTGCGTGGTGAAAGGATCGCCTGCTTAACGGCCTACGACTATCCCACGGCGCGGCTGGTGGATGAAGCGGGGATCGAGATGATTCTGGTAGGCGATTCCCTGGCCCAGGTTGTTCTGGGCTACGACTCCACCATGCCCATTACCGTTGATGAGATTCTCCACCACCTGCGAGCGGTTCGCCGCGCCACACGCCGCGCCCTGCTGGTTGCTGACTTGCCCTATGGCGCTTATCACGTGAGCGATGAGAAGGCCCTGGAAGTTGCGATCCGGTATGTGAAAGAGGGGGGCGCCGAGGCGGTCAAATTGGAAGGCGGACGTAAGCGCGCGGCCCTCATCCGGCGCATGGTGGACGCGGAAGTCCCCGTCATGGCTCATATCGGATTGACGCCCCAGTCCGTACATGCCATGGGAGGGTACAGGGTGCAGGGCAAGACATTGGAGTCGGCCACCGAACTCCTGGAGGACGCCGAGGCCCTCGAAGATGCAGGGTCGTTTGCCATAGTTCTCGAAGGCATGCCCCGAGAATTGGCGGCCATCGTTACCCAGCGATTGAGGATTCCCACCATCGGCATTGGCGCTGGCCCCGACTGCGATGGACAAATCCTGGTCTTTCATGATTTGGTGGGGTTAAGTTTCCTGCCGCGCGCCAAGTTTGTCCGCCCTTACGCCGATACTGCTGCAAATTTGCGTCAGGCTCTTGCACGCTTCCGGCAAGATACTGTTGGCGGCCGCTTCCCTGACGATAGCGAGTCTTATCACTGGCCCGCCAGCCTGCGCGAGCAGTTTGAACGAGAGGTCACACGCGGCACTCGATGACCTTCGAGCTGTTATGCGTCCGCCGAAACCGCGCCCTGACCTGACGCGAATAAATCACACCGACTCGCATTCTGCGTTAGCATCAGGTATCCATGAAAACGCGTTGGATTACCACTGTCTCTGAGATGAAGGCGTTTAGGGCCGAGACACCAAAGTCCTTGGCGTTTGTCCCCACCATGGGAGCCCTCCATGAAGGACACCTCAACCTCGTCCGTCAAGCCAAAACACAGTGCGACGTGACCGTTGTTTCTGTTTTTGTGAACCCCACCCAATTCGGCCCCAAGGAAGATCTCGCGCGTTATCCTCGCAGCCCGGAAAAAGACCTCGAGCTCCTCAGTTCCTTAGAGGTGGATGTGGTCTTTGCGCCGAGCAGTACGGAGGTTTATCCGGCAGGTTTCGCTACCTTTCTCGACCCCGGCCACATCACCGCTGTTTTCGAGGGCGCCATTCGGCCGGGGCATTTTCGTGGCGTGGCCACGGTGGTTTTGAAGCTCTTCAATATAGTGAGGCCCGATATAGCCTTCTTCGGCCAGAAGGACTTTCAGCAGGTAGTTGTCATACGTCGCCTCGTCGAAGACCTCAACTTGCCGGTACGGATCGTCGTGTGTCCGATTGTCCGGGAAGCGGACGGCTTGGCGAAGAGTTCACGAAATGTTTACTTGAATGCGGAGGACCGTAAGGCGGCGCTGCTCCTCTCCCGCAGCCTCGAGCGGGCTGAGGAAATGGCTCAGACAGGTGAAGGTGATGCGCAAAAGCTTCTGGAGGAAATGCGTAAGACGTTCGATGCGGAGCCACGCGTCCAGCTCGACTACGCCGCCATCGTGAACCCGGCCACTCTTGAACCTGTCGCACAGGTAATTCCGGGTTCGGTGGCGCTGGTGGCCGCTCGGCTCGGTGCCGTGCGCCTCATCGACAACCTGATCTTCGGCCCCCCTGGCTCACCTCCTCAACTCAGGCCACAGCTTCCCTTGACGACCCAACCCGCGGATAAGGAGAGCAGTGCAACTCCCAGACCTGAAATCGAGAGCTTGCGTCTAAGCATAGAGAATTGCCGGGACTGCGCGGCCGTTTCTTCCATCTCACTGCCGCCCCGAGAGTTCCTTGCCAGGTACCTCAAACGCGACTACCCGGACCTGCATTCCACCCGCGTGCTCGTGATGGGGCGATGCGCTCCCATCAACCCGGCCGGGTTGCCCTGTTGCCGCCCAGAAGCGCCAAATCGCTTCGCCACCAGGCTCTATGATTTGCTTGGCGTGAGAAACTTTGGGGAGTTCAAGGCGCGCTTCGCGCTTACCGACGCCGCCCGCTGCCACGCAACAGTGAATCGTGTGGATGAAAGAACTCTCGAATATTGCGCCACGCATCTTTGCGAGGAATTAAGGGTCTTCCCAAACCTGCAATCAATTGTCATCCTCGGGGAAGATGCATACCTTCAATTCCAGAAGCATATTCTCAGCCGTGAACCAGCGAACATCAAACCTTTCAAGCAACTCTTGAAATCGGAGGGCTATGCGCAGGAAACCGTCCGGCTGCCTTGGCATGGTCAGCGAGACGTGCGGATCTTTTATTGCTACCACCCCACTTT
>JBAVYG010000364.1:0-3649 GCA_049698675.1 Terriglobia bacterium | reverse complement strand
TCCCCTGAAGACGAATTCCCGGTTTCGAGTCTCGAATCTCGAACTCTTACCAATCACTGTACTTCGTCCCATCCAAGGCGTTCCCATCGCTCTTGGAATAAACGTCAAAAACGTTCTCGCCGCCCCAGCTCCGCGAGTCAGGGTCATCCTGCATGGAGCGCATCCCCCAATCGGGCGTGTCAGTCATAGGGTCGACAGGCATCTTGCGAAGGAACTTGTACTTCGCCGTGGCACTTCCCTTCAGCGTGACACCATCGACGAGCGTCTGAAGGTCCGGAGGATAACCAAAGGTGTCTGCCTTGACCGGTATCATCCCGTGGTCCGCAAAGTCCTTGAAGTGGTCGATGGCTTCGCGCACTTGCCGCAGATCTCTCCGCAGTTCCAGCTCTTTAGCCCGCTGGATCTGCAAGCGGGCCAAAGGAAGAGCAACGGCTGTCAGGATCAAGATGATAGTAATTGACGCCATCAGCTCCACAAATGTAAAAGCGGGGTCTGCGAAGTGCTGGTAGTCAGTCGTGTGCTCCTGCATGCTCATTGCGGTTCGCCGGGCGGTTGTCCAGGAATTTCAGGTCCGGGTACCGGCTGTTGTCCTGCTGGCTGGGGTTCGCCGGGTAAGGTCACGTTGCTTCGTGCGCCCAAAGGGGGTTCAGGCAGGCGGACGACGCGGGGAGTCAGCATGACTAGGACCTCCGATTCCTGTCGGTCGGCATGCTCCGTGGAGAACAGGTAGCGCAAAAACGGAACGTCGCCGAGGAACGGCACGCCACTCACAGTATGAGTTATGGTAGTTTGAATCAAGCCTCCGAGCACACTCACTTCACCTTCCTTCAGGCGAATGTCATGCTCAATCTTGCGCTCGCCGAAAGTGGGTTCGCTCACACCTGCGATGGTGACGTTCGCGCCCAGGGAAGAAATCTCAATCGAGGCGTGGATCGCCACCTCACCATTAGCGAGCAGGTGTGGCGTGAGTTCCAGTTTCACCCCCACGTCCTGGAATTGAAACTGCGTGCTGGCCAGCAGGCCGGTAGTCCCGCTCGTCGTAGTGCCGCCCAGCGAGGGCAGGAAACTGCCTGTGGCGTAAGGAACGCGCTCGCCAATGCTGAGCTTGGCGGTCTGGCCATCCGTGGAGCGGACCTGTGGGTTCTGGAGAATATGAGTACCGGTGTCGTTCAATACCGCGTTAGCAACAGCACTGGGCACCACGAGGGCGTAGTCTTTGATGCCAAAGGTGTTCAGGTTGATGCCAGCCGAAGCGGTGGTCGATGACGATGACGATGAAGTAGGAGGAGCGAATACCAGTCCACCCTGCAATCCAGGTGTTATCGTGCCCGAGGACGTGACCGTGGCAGGATACAGGCCCAGATCTCGAGCGCGGTCGCGGTCGGCTTCCACCACCGCCACATCCATCACGATCTCAGCTTTGCTGCGGTCAAGATCGTGGACAAGCTGTTCAGCAGCCGCAACTTTCTGTGGCGTATCGCGGATTATGATGGCGTTTGAATCCGGGTTGTCGATAATCTTTTGCAGTCCCAGAACTTGTTTCAAAGCTGTGGTGATGGCGGTGCGGTCCGCTGCCGCCAAGGGGTTGGAGAGGTAAATCGTCTTGAGTTCATCCACATCGTAGTCCCGGCGGTCGGTGGGCGTATCCGGAACCACCAGAATTGTGTTGGACGTGATCGCTCTCCAAAAGGTGTGAGTTTGCAGGGCGACAATGTTCAGCGCCTCCTCAACCTTCACGCTGGAAAGATCCACGGAAATCGGCCCGGGCCGAAAGGTCGAGGTGAAGGCAACATTCAGGTTGGCAAGCTTCGCCAGAGCCTCGAAGACTTTGCGGCTGTCGGCCGAGATGCGGAAGTGGGCCAAGGGCTCCTCAGGGAAGGCTTTCAACTTAATAGCCTGCGGATTCGCCGCTTCTTCGTTGCCCTTCAAGGCTTGCTTGAGCGCCGACTCGCGGGCCTGCTTGGCCGCAGCCTGGGCCGCCGCCACCCTGGCCAGTTCCTGAGCTGCGGCCTCATTGGTGGGATCAATGCTCACGGCCTTCTGGAATTCGCCGGACGCATCGTCCGGGCGTCCCTCCCTCAAGAAACGCTGCCCTTGCTTGAGGTGTAATGCGGAGGCTTGGACACGAACCAGCCTTTCGTGAATGATGATCTTGGAGTTTTCAGGTTGGTCCCGGCCTGCTTTTTCGTAATTGACCAAAGCGGTATCCCAGTCCTTGCGAAGTTCCGCCTTTCGCGCTTCACGGAACGCCACGTTGCCGGCGCTACATCCCACCAACCCTAACAAGCTGAGACAAGAAGCAAAGACGCGCAATTCTTTTGCCAGCATTTCCTGCTCCCGTAGCCTAAACCATTACCTTACAGTCGCCATTATGAATGACGGTAAGCAATAACACAAGTGTGCATGCAGTGTCTGCAAGGTTACTTTTGTACCGGCACTGCGCCAAACCTTTCTCAAGCAGCGGTCGGCAAGATTCGGCCAGGAGATCGATGCCAAGCAAATCCTCCGACCGCGCACTCTCAGGGAGTTAGACGCCAAAAGAATCCCCAGCGGTTAGCTGCCTCGAAAATTTTCTCGAACCACCAACTGAAGCCCTACTCTTCCCGGCTGCGCTTGGGGCAATGGATGAAAGCAGGAACTCGAAATCAGAAACTGACAACCTTGTCTTCTAATTTCAGATTTCTACTTCCTGGGTCCGCTCAATGCCTCACAAATCACCGGTTTGTGGTCATATTTTTCGCTTTGATGGGGCTTTCTTGGCGCTCAAAAACGGGTTCGTTTTGCGCCCTTAGAAGAGCTAACTCCTTTCTTTTCAGCAGATCCTTAGCTTTGTTCCGTCTATTTAGTATCTTTCTTGAATCTTCTGTCTACTTTCCGCGACAGCCGGGCCGATTTTCGAACCTCTTTCGCGCGTTCTGTGCCGGCGTTCTCCATAGGTCAACCACAGTAGGCTATCACAACTCGCGCCTCGTGTCAAGGGCGAGAATGCAGGAGTAGTGAAGGTCTGCGATGAAGAAACGGAAGACGGTGCATGGCTTCCAATGACACAATAGCGCCCACAACCGAGCTGGAGAAAGGGGCTCCTCGTGGCAAAGGTCCTGCGTTGTCGTGATCTGGGGATGAACTGCCCCAAGGAAATTCGCGCCCAGACCGAAGAAGAACTGTTGAAACTTGCTGCCGAACATGCTGAAAAGGATCACGGAGTTCCCACCTCCATGATACCTCCTTCTATCATGGCAATGGTGAAAGCCTCAATCAAAGATGAATAGCCTGCCCAAGGCTTCCAAACGACGCGCCGGGTAATCTGCGAGTTTGACTACTGGCTCGCTTGCTGCCAGTCGCCCTTCACTGCTCTCGACACTTATCGCAGTAACCGCCGGCTTCCACCCGAACAACCTTGATACTGAAGCGGCGCTCGCGTTCGATCTGCCCCTTTAGTTTCTCGAAAAGCGAACTTTCAAATTCTTGAATACGACCGCACTTGAGGCATGCCAAGTGAATATGATCCCGAGTCGCCTTCGCTTCGTAAAAGTGTTTCCCACCCTCCATATGCATCAGGTCAAGTTCGTCCACCAAGCCGTGCTTTTTCAACATGGCCAGGGTTCGATAGACCGTGACCTTATTCAGTGTGGCGTCTTCGCTCCTGGCA
>JBAVYG010000363.1:0-3446 GCA_049698675.1 Terriglobia bacterium | reverse complement strand
GGCAGAGAGTTTCCAGCACTCGCATTCGAGAACTGCTGGTTGAAGGGAGCATCCATGTTGCCAACCGCCTGCTTGGGCGGCCCTTCTCCGCTTATGGGCCGATTGTGGCAGGCATGGGCGTGGGACGCAAACACACCGTCCCCACGCTCAATCTCGCTCCCGTCGAGGAACAACTGCCTAAGACCGGTGTGTACGTCACTCGCACCAAAGTCGGTGAGAAGCTCTACGACTCCGTTAGCAACGTCGGCCATAAACCCACCTTTGGTGATAATCAGAAACTGGCCGTCGAGACCTTTCTCCTCAACTTTCCCGGCAGTGAAATTCAGGAGCCGGATATGGAAATCGAGTTCTTATACAGGCTGCGGGACGAAATCAAGTTCCAGAACCCCGCCATCCTCAAGGTGCAGATCCAGGAAGATGCCCGCCGCTCCCTGAAGTTTTTCCGGCTCTTCAGGGCCTTTGCACAACCGCCAATCGGCAAGGCCACCCCTGAACGCTTAACCGCTGAGGAAGCGTAGCGCAGACCTGTTCGCCAGGTCTGCGGCTTTTGCTTTCCAGGAACAGCCGCAGACCCAATTAGGGAGGAAACGATGGATCGTAAGAACGGGTTGCCACCCGTACATCCGGGCGAGATTCTCAGGGAAGATACTCTTCCCGAGGTCGGCCTGTCGGTCACGGCCGCCGCGAAGGCGCTTGGCGTGTCGCGCCAAATGGTTCATGACATCTTGGCCGAGCGGAAGCCTCTGTCTGCGATCATGTGCCTGAAGGTTTCCCGCCTGCTGGGCAGCACTCCCGAATTCTGGATGCGCCTGCAAGCAGAGTACGACCTGAAGAAGGCGGCCCAAAACAAGAAGGTCATGGAACGCGTCGCCCAGATCGTGCCGGTGCAGCCAGCGGCTCCGCGTGCATTCAGCCCCAACGGGGCGCCCTAGCACAGCCCAGGCCGACGGCCTGGGTCCAGCAAGTTTACCCCCCTCGCGGTTTTCGAGCCCTGAAGGCGTGGTAGACCACCGAACCAGGGTAGGCGACCATCCGGGTCCATTCCCGGACGCTATTTCGCCCCTTCAGGGCTTGCGGCTAAGCGGGAATGCGCTGTCGGACCCAGGCCGTTGGCCTGGGCTGTGGTAGTTCGCCCCTTCGGGGCTCGTTTTCAGGTGTTCCGCAACTCGGCGGCAGTGAACGAAACAAGCAAGCGCGGACCTGTTTCTTGGGTCCTCGGGTCGTACGACATGCCCTGCCAAAAGGCCGGTTGCATGACGCGTTGGTTGCGCAGCCGGAGATTCAAGCGCGTGTCTTTGAGGCACTAAAACGGATTAAGCCCGCCGAACTGGTTTCGGAAGGGCGTGTCTACGGCGGAGGCCTTCACAAAGTCGAGCCCAAAGAACTCGCCCAAATCCCCGCCCGCGTGGTGCTCGAAAGCATCGACACGCACCTGCGCATCGAACAGCAAGAAAGGCTGCTTGCGTTAAGCCCGAAGTTGAGAACCGCGGAGTAGCGCGCTGCGCACCCAACTCCGCGTGGCTCTTTCGGTCTGGAAGGACTTTATCAATCGCCCGAGAAGAAACCTCGAACCTGTGGTCCGCGCTATCTCGAATGCCGGTTTTTGTGATATATTGTGGAGAGACTTTGGTGACGAAGCGAAGGAGGAAGGAACATGGGTGGAGTAAGAGAAGAAGCCCAAAAGTTGATCGACGCCCTGCCCGAGGAGACCTCCTGGGACGACCTGATCTATCAGATGTACGTGCGGAAGAAGATTGCCAAGGGGATCGAGGCGGCCGAGCAGGGCCGCGTCGTCCCTCACGACGAAGTGAAGAAGCAGTTCCTTTCCGAATGAAGCTCATCTGGACGGATCTCTCCATCGAAGACCTTCGCGCGGTGCGCGACTACATTGCACGAGACTCCGACTATTACGCCGCCGACCTCGTTGAGCAGGTAGTACTGTCCGTGGAAAGGCTACTGCGATTCCCCAGGCTGGGAAGGGTGGTTCCTGAAGCTCAAGATGAAAACATTCGTGAGTTGGTGCATCAGAATTACCGCATCATTTACCGAATAGCGGGAGAACGAATCGAAATCCTTGCTATCGTCCATGGCAGCAGGGACCTGACCCTACGCCGAACGGCACCGTGAAGAATCGGTTATCAAACCCGCCCAACTGGTTTCGGGAGGCTGCGTCTACGGCGGAGGCCCTCACAAAGTCGAGCCCAAAGAACTCGCCCAAATCCCCGCCCGACTCGTGCTTGAGGGTATCGATACTCACCTGCACATCGAACGGCAAGAAAGGCTGTTTGCGTGAGGAGAGAAGCCGCCCCGCTGCCAGGTGGCGCGGGGCTCGCCACCGCCGGTTTCCCCTAAGCCCGACCAGGACCGGCTATGCCCAGGTCAACCTAAACAGGAGGTGGCAAGACTTTAGCCATGACATCGGCTCGCAGACTACCGAAAGCTCGCATGGGCGCGTTGCCTCCCAGGTATTCATTTGTGCTCAATCCCCACGTGGATTATCGCGTCACGAGTTGTCCTGGCTGCAAAGCCAAAACCAGGGTACGTAAGATCCCTTTAGTCATTCACGTGGACGGAGTGGGGCTTTTGATTCTGCGGAAGACGTGCCGTCTCTGCCTCAATTGCGAGACAGTGATCGTACACCAGGCGGAAATTGAGTCGGCGATAAAGGCGTCTGCGGGGCAAGCAGCGGCCGCCACGCCTGACTACCTGGTGCTCGGAACGGTCGGCCCACGAGTGTGGCGTCAAGGCTTGTCCGGTGAGGTGAGCATGGACGAATTGGTTTGCAATATGGCGGACTTCAAGGCTCATCTGCAAATCAAGTACACCCCTGGGGGCTGGTATCCCGCGACTTGATACGCTGCCTGACCCTCGACTGCAACCGACAGCGCCGAGCGGGCTGGCTGGCGCAGACCGCGTGAGGGTCATCGCAAGGCTCGGCCACAAATGAAAAGGCCCCTTTCGGGGCCACTTTCACGCCAGCCCTTACGGGCTGTCCACCTGCGGGACACCGCATTAATCATAGTTTCGCAGTTCCAAGTCGGAAAATCAAGAACAATCCTGGAGGCGCAGCCGTAAGATGCCCGCCGCTCCCTGAAGTTTTTCCGGCTCTTCAGGGCCTTTGCACAACCGCCAATCGGCAAGACCACCCCTGAACGCTTACCCGCTGAGGAAGCGCAGACCTGTTTGGTAGGTCTGCGGCTTTTGCTTTCCAGGAACAACCGCAGACCCAATTAGGCAGGAAACGATGGATCGTAAGAACGGATTGCCACCCGTTCATCCGGGCGAGATTCTCAGGGAAGATATTCTTCCCGAGGTCGGCCTGTCCGTCACGACCGCCGCAAAGGCGCTTGGCGTGTCGCGCCAAATGGTTCATGACATCTTGGCCGAGCGGAAGCCTCTGTCTGCGATCATGTGCCTGAAGGTTTCCCGCCTGCTGGGCAGCACTC
>JBAVYG010000362.1:0-3546 GCA_049698675.1 Terriglobia bacterium | reverse complement strand
AACATTGAACGGGACACGGGCCGTGCTGAAACCGGACACTTACCACGTCAGGGCCGGCCAAACGGAAATGATCGTTCATCCTTCAATTCCCACCCGTGGGCTGACGCTCCGGGATGTTGATGCGCTTTCCGGTAAGGTCCGAGCCCAGATAATTTCACGCTTTGTGCCCTCGGATGAATGAGCATCCGGCCCCGCGGCAAGTGGGCCATTGCTCGGCGGGCAGTTCGATCAAATAAAGGGGGATGGCATCTCGCTCCTTGGTCTCAAGAAACCATTCCCCGACCGTCCTGTCATAGCGTACGATAAAGGAGGTTATCATACGCTTATGCCGGAAAGGCTTGACAGGCGGTAACCGAACCGCGAGCATAGAAGGCGCTCCGAAGTGGGGGGCGCCTTGGGAGATCACGACAGTGGTCGCGAGCGGCAGTCCATGTAGCGTTTGACTTGCCAGCGGCTTGCGACGTTTGTAGGATCCACCTTATTTGGGAGTCGTATATGGGTGAGAAAGCTCAAACGCCGAGTGTCGACAGTATCCTTCAGAGGGCACTGCGCGCCGCCGCTGTGTTCAGCCAACTGGACCAGGAGCACACCGACCGGATTGTGCGGGCTGTCTACGAGGCCGGATTTAATGCGCGGGTACGCCTCGCCAAGCTGGCGCACGAGGAAACCAGCATTGGCAAGTGGCGGGACAAGGTCATCAAGAACGTGCTGGCCACTCAGTTGGTGTACGAAGACATTAAAGACGTGAAAACCGTGGGCATTATCTCGGAGGACAGGGAGAGGGGTATCGTCGAGATCGCGCAGCCGATGGGGCCGATTCTGGCTGTCATCCCGGTGACGAATCCCACCTCGACACTGATGTTCAAGACGCTGATTGCACTGAAGACGCGCAACCCCGTCATCATCTGCCCACCGCACAAAGCGAAGCAGTGTTGCGCTGAGGCCGCACGCATTTGCTACGAAGCCGCTCTGAAGGAAGATGCTCCCGAAGATTGTGTTCAGTGGTTGACGAGTGTGTCGCGCGAGCAGACGCAGGGACTGATGAGCCATCCTCACCTGGCGATGATCCTCGCTACGGGCGGAACCGGCTTGGTCAAGACCGCCTACAGCTCGGGGACCCCGACGCTGGGCGTTGGGGCAGGTAACGTCCCCGTGTATATCGAGCGGAGCGCCGATGTGGCATTTGCGGTCGAGCAGATTCTGCTTTCCAAGACGTTTGATAACGGCACAGTCTGCGCCAGTGAGCAAGCGATGGTGGTCGAGGGTTGCCTGTCCGATGCGGTCATGGAGGAGTTCAAACGGCGCCGAGGCTACTTCCTTTCCGAGGAAGAAACGGTTCGGCTGGAAGCGGTCGCGTTCAGCCACGAGAGGGGTCTGATGAATCCAGAAATTGTTGGCCAACCTGCCTCCCTCATTGCGGCGAAAGCTCTGATCAATGCGCCACCCGACGTTGAACTGCTCATCGCACCTCTGAAGGGGGTGGGGGCCGATTATCCACTTTCCGCTGAAATCCTGGCGCCGATTCTGGCCTTCTACGTGGTCAAGGATTTCGAGGAGGCGGTCAACCTCTGCATCGACCTCAACTTCCACGGGGGGATTGGACACACGGTCAGCATCTTTTCGAACGACGACGAAAAGATCAAAACCTTCGCCATGTTGATGAACGCCGGCCGGATCGTGGTCAATACGCCTTCGTCCCAGGGAGCGGTGGGGGGGCTTTTCAATACTTTGAGTCCCTCTCTTACCCTGGGTTGCGGCACAGGAGGGAAGAACATCACCACGGACAACGTTACCGCGCGGCATCTGCTGAACATTCAGCGTATCGCTCGGCGGCGGGAGAATCTACGACTGCTGCGCTTTGACCAGAACCTGTACTTCGATGAGTCCATGGATGCTCCGCAGATTGAGCGGGCCTTCAATCGAAACTGCTGAGGGAAGAGGGAGCGACCGATGATTCGTATGGAGTCAGAACAGGGAAAACTCGTTTGCCACTTCGAAGGACGGCTCGACACCGCGAAATGTCAAGAGTTTGAGGCGCAGGTCCAGGCCGGCGTTCAGGCAACTCAGGCTCCGGTAGTTTTTGACTTGAAGGGTGTCGATTACATAGCCTCGGCCTTCCTTCGGCTGTGTTTGGCGGCCTACAAGCAGGTTGGCCCGGAGCGATTCTCGATTGTCAATGTCCACCCGTTCGTTAAGAAGGTTTTGATGATTTCCAACCTGTCGGACCTTATGAAAGCTGGCTGAACTCGCGGTCCAGTGCCGATAGCCCCGCACAGGGCGGTTACGGTCTGGGGGTATAGTCGTGCTTCCGCTCGACCTCCTCCTTGATGGTGCACAGGGCATGGTTCCACGCCACGTCATGCAGGAATTCTGGAAACAGCGCCCTGAAACCGCCCCATAGAACCCGACTTGCGAAGCCCTTGCCTCTCTTGTAGTCAAAGGCCGCATAAATGGACAGCTGGCTGTTTCCGTCCTTGGTCGGTGCGACGTTGAAGATGAGTTTGCCGTGGTCCGCCAGCCGCTCCTCGAGCTCGTACAGCAAGGTCTCGGAGCCGACTCTTTTGGTCAGCCGCAGTTCCGCGCCCAACCCGAGGAGCGGTATCCTGTATCGAATCACCGAGCCGACCTGGTTCGGCGCCCCTTGGATCTGTCGAACCTCGACCCATCGCAACTTGAGGAACCTCGCATTGGGGTGGCCGAATTTGGCCAGTTCCTGCATGATCTCTTCCTCGGAGCCACGGATCTTGATCGCATACATCCGTTCGAAGTCAGGCGACTCGCCAAGGTCCATTCCCAGGCTCGAGGCCAGGACTTCCTTGAGCGCTTCCCGTTTCTCCTTGAGCACCACCGTCGGGTAGCGTCCGAACTCCCCCCATTTCAGACCCAAGAGTGCCTCAAACGCCACGTTCCTTAGCGTTACCGCCGCACCTGCGAGAACGGATCGCACCACACCGTAACTGCACATCTCCCGTAGCACTTCCCGATAGTCGGCCGTGCCGCTGGCGATCTTCCACAGCACCACGCTCAAAGGCCGGCTGCGCTCATCTCGCACCTTGCACTCGGTGGCAAACGCCTGGTACGTGATGCGGCTGAGCACGGGCGTGGTGAACGCCACCCGGCTCGCGCCAAACACCATCCGTCCGAAGCGATTGTCTGCGGCCAGCCACTTGATGGCCTTCCCGTATCCTTGGGCGAGAGCCTGCTTGTCGATTCCGTCCTCGAGCACGGTCTGCGCCAGCCGGCTCGCCGTCACGTGGGCCGAGAACAGGCCGTCTTTATTCAACCGCGATCCGACCGCGTCGCCGATGATGGCGAACCGGTCGCCGAAGGGGCACTTGGCAGTGGTCACCGTCATTCTGGGAGCACAGGCACAGGCGATGGGAGCCGCCTCGAGGCCTGGTAAGATGCGCTCGATCTGAGGCAGGGCCAGAAAATCGTGCACGATCTGCTGGCTGTCTTGTGGCAACAACGCCTCGTCGATACACTTGCCGATCATGGCGACGGTCAAGAACCTGCCCTTGGGAATGAGCGCGGTATGCTCGAGGG
>JBAVYG010000361.1:0-1684 GCA_049698675.1 Terriglobia bacterium | reverse complement strand
TGTTCGTAAAAGAAATCCCAAAATGTTACCTTATCGAGAATCCAAGGTAGTGCCGGAGTTTCGAAGAATATACATGAGTTCATCCGGTTTCCGATTGCCTGTCGGAGGGCACGCAGCATATCCAAAGGAGATTGCACATGCTCGATGACATGACGGCAACAGACAAAATCAGGGGCAAATTGGTTCTGCTGTGAATTATAAAATGCACGGATAAAGCGCACTGCCCCTTGCTCAGTGGTGTCAGGGCCGACGTAGCTGGGATCGAATCCAATGCCTCGGTTTCTTCCGTTTTTGCAAAGCAGTCGGAGGAATTCCCCCTTACCGCAGCCCACCTCGATGACCACCTTACCGTTAAGACAGTATTTGGTAAGGAGAGACTCCGCCAACCCTGTGAGGTAACGCTTGAAATAGGGAGAGCAACTCTGGGTGTTGTCATAGGCGGCAGAGTATCGGAGGTTGCCCGGGTCGAATGCTGCGTTAAAGACAAAACCGCACGTTCCACAGAACGCCAGCAGGAGATCTCCACGCGTAAACTGGCGCGCTTCCTCGGCGCTTGCACACGCCATATTCTGGTGGACAGGCACGTTCCTGCGTTGGAAGAAGACCTCTGGGGAAGGGCTCGCACAAAGTGGGCAAAAGCGCTTTATCATGTCCCTTGTATTGTTGATCTCCACCATTCACATGTGTTTGCCAAGCCCTCCTTGAGGGTTAGGGAAGGCTTCCACCCGACCACACTTGCCAGCCTTCGAACGTCCGCCAACAACACCAGCGGTTCCTGAGGATCGGTGGGCAAAGCTCCAAGCACAAGATTCTCTTCCCTCTGCAGATGTTGCGCAATGGTTTGAACAATCGTCCGCACCTTTGTCGGTTGCCCCGAGCCGATATTCACCGGACCGGAAAGGTCACTTTTCGCTACCGCCCACACAGCAGATGCCGCGTCCTCCACATGGAGGAAATCTCGGATCTGTTCTCCACTGGTGCATTTGGCCACCTCCCCTTTTAACAGGGTCAGAACCACGTAGGGGATCAATCGCTCCTTAGCCTCCGTGGGCCCATAGAGGTAGAAGAAGCGCGTCCAGGCAAAACCCATTCCCGCCTGGGCGCAAAAAGCTTGCAGGATCTCCCGCGTCGCATTCTTGCATATGCCATACAAGGAACGGGGCTTCAAGGGCGTCGCCTTCTCCGAAAAAAATCCATAATCCCAGTCATATTCTGCACAAGTTCCGGCGCCCACGAATCGGGGACAGCCTGCCTCGCTAAGCGCGCGCGCCAAGGAAAGACTCATCCCCACGCAATCCAGATTCTCACTTGCCTGCCAGTACTTGCCCGGCTCCACATACCAAGCGAGGTGTATGGCGTTCTCAGGTCGAATCTCACTGATCAACCTTCGCACCGCGTCGCCATCACTCAAATCGCAATGAACCAGAGAAACGGAATCCAGGCAGTCGATTAGGCGCGCAGGAGATTCTCCCGGCCTGAGCACAGCTACAACGGCATGCCCGTCCTGGAGGACTTTTCGGACCACTTGGGATCCGATGAATCCACCTGCTCCAGTAATGAGAACCCTCATCGGACCATCCGGCTAAAAGTTTTTGACTTCCCACTTGTAAGGAATGGTGTCACTGGAGGGGTCAAGACGTGTGGTCCTGGAAGGGTCGTGTGGGTGAGTAGCGCAGTTTGCCAC
>JBAVYG010000360.1:0-8275 GCA_049698675.1 Terriglobia bacterium | reverse complement strand
CAGAAATACCAACTTCCCCCGTCGTTCCAACAGATTATCGCTTTAAAGAAGAGAAGTTTTTGACAGAACCAGGCAAAAGAAAAGGAGAATGACGATGAAGATCCACTCACTGCTGGCAAGCGTGATGCTGCTCTTTACGTTGACTGCTGAGGGGCAGCAGCAAAGGCCTAAGATTGTGGCGGAGGGCGGCACGCCGGATGATCGGGCGTCGGTGCGAGTGCTCTACTGGAACACCCAAACCAATGCCGCTGCCGGGCAGTTCGTCATCGACTATGGCCGGCCCGTCTGGAGAAAGGAATACGAAGACCCCGCGAAGTTCGACGCCATGACCAGGGGGAAAATATGGCGGATGGGCAGCAACTTCTGGTCCATTTTGGATACACAGCTTCCCTTGTCAATTGGCGGGAAGAAGGTTCCGGTGGGGTTCTATTACCTGGGCCTGCATCGCTCCGAAGAGGGCTCCGAGTGGAGCCTGGTTTTCATTGACCCTGGCAGGATCCGCAAAGGGCGACTTGACGCGTTTCAAATTGAGAAAGCTCCGGTGGAATTCGAAGCATTGGTGTCCATTGCCAAGGCGGAGACCCAGACTGAGAAACTGACCATCACGCTGTCATATCCGAAGGACGACATCAAGCATGTCACAATGCGAGTTGCTTGGGGGAACCTGGCACTCAGCGCAACGATTGAAGTTGCAGTGCCGGAGTAGCCGCGGCCACCCGCTACAATCGGAATCTCGAAACCGCCTTCCTTCCTCCGGCCTTTGGGGATTGAAAGGGTGTTTGAGGAATGCTTGCAGAGAAAGGTGTTATTGGAAAGGCCCTGGAAGAGCCGCAGGGCCGACCATCGACTCCTGGAAGAGCCGCCGACCTCCCAGCGCGTC
The DNA here is from genome assembly GCA_049698675.1 of Terriglobia bacterium. GTDB lineage: Bacteria > Acidobacteriota > Terriglobia > UBA7540 > UBA7540 > CAVROP01. The sequence goes on along the minus strand of JBAVYG010000360.1, from coordinate 7,395 downwards.
GGAATACGCTTTAGCGGGGAGAGACAACAAGTGGCATCCCGGATATAATGAGCTGCTTGTTTCACGACGTGCCCCGTGAAGTGCTGGTGCCCGGCCTACGCCGAGGCCAAGATGGCTGGGCGGTTGACACGGGGCCTTAACCTGACCCAAACCTCCTCCGAGGCGACGATGTCGATTCATAGCATTTACACACTCTCGAAAGATGACCCCGAAGCCCGTAGCTGGCTAAGCTTCTTTCACTTGCGCGGTTACCCCCAACTGAAGAATCTAGTGATCGAGCGCGTCTTTTGGCTCGAGGGATCGGTGGACCTGGAGCGGCTGATGCCGCTTCTGGTGAATCCGCTTTACCAAGTGGCTGCTCAATGCTCCCAACTCGAGCCTGGGCTGGGGCCTATTGTTGAGATCGCTTATCGGCCCGCCGTGACAGACCCGGAAACGCCCTCCATTCTGGCAGGGGCGCGGGCACTGGGTGAAGTAGGCTTGGAATTCGCACGACTCAGCAGGCGCTATCAATTCTGGGGCCTGGATGAATCCGAGGCGCGGGGAATTGCCGCCCGTTTCCTCTATAACCACGTCGTCGAGCGCATCCGCGAGCCGAACGAAGTTCTAACCACCCTTCGTCCCACCGGGAACCCCGATCCTGTGGCGACGATTCCTCTCCTGGATTTGACGGATGATGAACTGGTTGCGCTCTCGAAGGCCCGTTCCTGGTATGCGCCACTTTCCCAGATGAAGGCCATCCAGGCGCACGAGAAGGCCCAGGGCCGGCCTCACACGGACGCCGAGATCGAGATCCTGGCGCAATCGTGGAGTGATCACTGCTACCACACCACCTGGAAAAGTCTTGGACTGCTGAGGAGGCTGAGTGACGCGACAGCGCGAATCAACCATCCCCTGGTTGTTTCGTCCTTCAAAGACAATGCCGGAGGCATGGAGTTTTATGAGGACTGGGTGGTGACGATTAAGGGTGAAACCCATAACTTCCCCAGCTCCATTGCTCCCTTTGGGGGTATTGCGACGAAACACGGTGGCGTCATCCGCGACACGCTGGGATTTGGCAAGGGGGGCTACCCCATTGGCGGCACAACCGTGATGGGAACAATGGACCCCAGGATTTCGGAAGTTCCCCCCGGGGCTTTACATCCACAGTTGATTGTTTCGGAATCGATCAGGGCAACCTCCTATTACACGAACCCCATGGGCATTCCCATGATGCACCCGGTTTACCGCATCCACCCCGGCTACGCCAAGTGCTTTGCCCTTGGGCATTCAGTGGGATTGATTCCCCGGAAATATGCTCTCAAGGACGCTCCTCGTTCAGGTGATGTGGCGCTGCTCATCGGCGGCGAAACCGGCCGGGACGGGATACACGGGGCCACGGCCAGTTCCACGGGCATGACCGGCGAGACTCTGCAAAAAGAATCAGCCGCGGTGCAAATCGGTCACCCCATTACGGAGCGCAGGTTCACTTCGGCAATCCCTGTTCTGCGCGACCAGGAGTGCATTCGGGCCATCACCGACCTCGGAGCCGGGGGCATCTCCTGCGCTGTGGGGGAAATGGGATCTGAGACCGGCGTGCGCATCGACCTCGACTCTGTTCCGCTAAAGGACAAGAGCCTGACAGCCTGGGAAATCCTGCTCTCAGAATCGCAAGAACGCATGCTCCTGGCGGTCCCGCCGGAGAAAGCTACGGAAGCCCGCGCCATTCTCGAGAGGTACGAGGTGGGGTATTCAGTCCTCGGCCACTTTACGGAGACCGGGCGCCTGGAGGCTTATTGGCACGGTCGGAAGGTTGTAGACCTCGAGATGTCTTTCCTTTGGGAAGCCTGCCCCATCGACCCGTTGCAGGTCGCTAAACCGCAGCGAAACCTCCAACCCTTACGCATTCCCGAACCACACACCGAAGCGGAGTGGGCTGGCGCCATTCGAGGCGTGCTTGGACACTACCACTGCGCTGACCAGAGCGCCGCCGGTTCGCGCTTTGATACGACGGTGCAGGGACGAACTGCCCTGGGGCCTTACGAGGGCAAGAATCATCGGATGCCGACGAATGTTTATATTTCGGCGCCCCTGCGTGGCAAGCCGTACGGCCTGATCACCACCTTAGCCTTCAATCCCTTTTATGGGGAAATTGACCCCGCGAGCATGACGCGTTTGATGATCATTGAGGCAATCAGCAAGGCGGTGGCGGCGGGTGCAGACTACCGGCAGATGGTCCTTTGTGACAACTTCTACACCCCGCGCGTGCGTCCGGAAACAGCCTGGGATTTGCGCGAGATGGTTGAGACCATCGCCGACATGTCGGTTGCCCTCGGGGTTCCCTTCATTTCAGGCAAGGATTCAAGCTCTGGGACATTTGAGACCGAAGGCCGAAGGATCGATGTGCCCGCCACGCTGGTCGTGACGGCCATGGGGCGTTTGCCGGATGTCAGAGAGGTGGTGACCAAGAATTTCAAGCGGCCCGGAAACCGCATTGTCCTCGTGGGCCGGTTCGATTGCGAGGCGCTGGGTGGCAGCGTGTACGCCGATAGTCGCGGGCAGCGCGGCGAGCGCCTCTTCGACGCTTACGATGCGAGTGCGATCCGGTCGGTGTGGGATGCGCTTCTGGGGCTCCACGGGAAGGCGGGTTACGTCTCGGCCTCCGCCATCGCCGAGGGCGGAATCCTTTTGCGCCTTTTTGAGGCTGCCTGGGGATCTGGATACGGCGCGCGAATCACACTTGACGCATTTCCAGAGGGCCGGAAGGACGGCTCGATTTTCGGTGAATTCGTGGGATCGGTCCTGCTTGAAGTGCCCTCCGAATGCAATTTGAACGGACAGCTAGGGGACGTGCCTTACCGGGTCATTGGAGAAGTGTTGCCGGAGGCGCAGTTGATTCTTCTTGACGGCGGGAAAGTGGTTTGGCAAGAACCCACTGCGGCCCTTGGCGAGGTCTGGAGTAAAACGTTTCGGGAGGTCATCGAATGAGTCGGAGCGTTACTGCGATTCTTTACAGCCCAGGCACCAACTGCCATGAAGAGACTGCGGCCGCCATTGAATTCGCGGGGGGAAGGACTGAACTCGTTCTGCTGCGGGATCTGCTGGACGGCCGCACGCGGCTTCGGGACTACCAGGCGGCAGTCATCCCCGGTGGTTTCTCCTATGGCGACCACTTGGGAGCGGGACGCATATTTGCCACGATGCTCGTGGCCTGCCTGCGCGACCAACTGCAGGAGTTCCTGGAGGCGCGGAAGCCATTGCTGGGCATATGCAACGGTTTTCAGGTTTTGACCGAATCGGGGATCCTGCCGGGCCGCACACCGGGAAAGCGGAGCATGGCTCTGCTGGAGAACCAGTCTGCCCGCTTTGAAGACCGGAAAATCCGGCTTCTGGTTTCAGCGGAGAACTGTGCCTGGACTGGGGATTTGGCGGGCGAGATTCTGGAAATGCCTGTTGCGCACGGTGAGGGCCGTCCCCTGTTTTGCGATGCTGCCGACGCGGCCGTGCGAGTGGTTTTCCGCTACACTGACGCCCAGGGGCGCCCCACCATGGAATATCCCAGTAACCCCAACGGGGCGCCGGGAGCCGTTGCCGGCGTCACTGACGAGACGGGCTTGGTCTTGGGTCTTATGCCTCATCCGGAGCGAGTTTCGTTGCCCGCGCATTATGCGCAAGACGGGCTTAAAATATTCGCGAATTTGGTGAAATGCCTCAACCGGTGAAATCTCTTCTGCCGGTTGAGCTGAAAGGATAGGGAGACAAATTCACGCTTGCTTTCCGGCCTTCTCTCGTAAAGAATTTACCGTGCCATGAAAATTCTCCTTGTGGACGACGAACCCGAAGTTTGCAGATTGGTCAAGACCATGGTGGAACCCTTGGGAGTGGAAGTGCGCACATCCTCGGATAGTCAGGAAGCCGCTTTAATTCTGGCCAACGAAAAGTTCGACGGCATAATGCTGGACATCGCCATGCCCAAGATGGATGGCTTCGAGCTAACCCGGAAAATCCGCTCCACTCCGCCTAATCAGCAGGCTCCCATCATCATGATAACCGGCTTTGACGACGTTGATACCATTCGACGGGCATTTGAAGCGGGAGCGACATTCTTTATTGGGAAACCATTTTCTCGCGAAAAGATTTACGCGATCTTCCGCACGGCGCGCGGCGCCATGTTGGCGGAACGACGGCGGTGCGCGCACGTTCCTTACCGCACCTCCGCCACCTGCATACGCGAGGGGGAAAGGTTCAATGCTACGAGTATAAGTATCGGTGAAGGCGGCATGGCGCTGGAAAGCTCAGGCACGGCGCAGGTTGACGACGTCCTTGCATTGGAGTTCAACATGCCGGACCTGAAGAAGCCCATCAAGGTCACCGGCAAGATCCGGGTCAAAGAGGCCTCCGGCCGGACCTCGATAGAGTTCGTCGACCCTAGGGATGCCGGCCGCGATGTGATTCGAGAGTATATTCACGACAAGGTTACGGAATGAAGAGACGCTGATGGGAAAAGCTGACGTGTGGCATGGGCTTAACCTGCCAGGCCCGACCAGCGGAGATAAGCCTCCAGGAGACGCGTGCCGTCGAGCGCCGAGTACACGGCGGCGATTCCAAGGAATGTCCCGTAAGGCCAGTGATAATTGCGGAAACGCGGCGCAGCCAGGGTAAACGACAATGCGATGATCGAGCCTCCAAGTGAGCCCAGGAGTATCGTGAGCAACGTCAGGGGGGCACCGAGAAAGGTCCCAACCATGAGCATCAACATCACATCGCCGAACCCCAGGTACTCCTTCTCCCGTCCGCCCAAAATGTAAAAAGCCTCCCCGACGGCGTAGAATAACCCACCACCCGTAACTGCACCCACAATTGCGCCCAGGACCGACGAAACTGCTCCCGGAAGGAACAAGCCCATCCGTTCCGCTAACCATTCCACTGGACGGTTGTCAACCTGGATAAAGAAGCTTAACACCAGGCCGAGGCTGATACCGAAGACGGTGACGGCGTGCGGGATTCGCCGCTGATTCAAATCTGTGAAGATGAGCACGATGAGCATCATCACCAGTGCGGAGTATTTCACGAATTCGGGGCTGAGGCCAAAGCGACGGAACGTGGCCATGAGCAAGAGCGCGGTGAGAGCTTCGACAACGGCATACCGCGGGGAAATTCTCGCCTGGCAATCGCGGCAGCGGCCCCTCAAGAGGAGATAACTCACCAGTGGAATGTTATCGAACCAACGAATGGGATGTTTGCAGAGCGGGCAATGGGAGCGCGGAACCAGTATCGATTCCTTGTTGGGGAGCCGAACAATGCACACGTTCAAGAAGCTCCCAAGAACCAATCCAAAGATCCCGACCACGAAGTAGAACATGACCGACCGGCTGCTCCCCTCCACTTTGATTGACAAGCCTGACCAGGCTTCTAGATTATCCAAATAACAAGCGGCAGTACAGGGCTTCCGTTCGCTCCACCATGATCTTCACGGAGAATTGGCGGGCGCGCTCCCGTCCGTTCAGGCCCCATTGCTTGAGGCGTGCCCGGTCGCTAGCTGCGGCTAAAATCGCATCGGCCAGCGCGGAAGGTGAAGCAGGCTCAACTAACCATCCCGTGCGGGCTTCCTCAACAACCTCCGGCAGGCCGCCCACCCGGCTGGCCACCACCGGCAGGCCATACGACATGGCCAGGAGAGCCGATGAACCCAGCCCCTCGGACTTGGACGGCATGACGAACAGGTCCAGGGCAGGGAAGAACTCTGCAAGGTTTTCGATCGCGCCGCAAAGTCGGACTCGGTCGCCAAGTGCCTTGCACCTCTGAGTAATCTGCAGGTCTTTCAGGGTTGGACCTTCTCCCGCCAGCAAGAGTCGTGCTTGCGGCAAGTGTTTAATTAGCAGTCGAAGTGCTTCGAGCGCAATCTCTTGACCCTTTTCGTGTGTAAAGTCCCCTAGGTGGCCAACCAGAAACTCGTCTTCACCAAACCCCCACCGTGTACGCGCTTCGGCTCTTCTGGTTATCGAGGGCAGCTCAGGTGGAATCTCGATTCCGTCCGGAATCAGCTCGATCATCGACTCCGGCACCTGCGAGCGAATCAATAACTGACGGATGAAATCCGAGACTGTAACCACGGCATCGCAGGTGTGTGCATACTTCAGGCGATGGACCCAACGGTGCCTGGGGAGGAAGGTCACGCGGCGGCTCGCTACCCGTCGAACGCGCATTCCGATTGACGCCAGCCAGGCCACCGTCTGCCCTCGTCCATCATGGGCATGAAGAATGTCGCACGGCGCGACTTGCAGATGCTGGCGCAATTGCAAGATTCCGTAAGCAGAGGCGGGGTCGTGGAGTGGAAGCGCAAAGCAGGAGAACTCTTCCGCCCGGGCGCATGTTTCCAGCTCACTCTCTTCTCGGCAGACGATGATTTGGCCGTGACCTCGCTGGCGGAGCAGCCGCGCCAGGTTCAACAACTGGCGCTGGCCGCCGCGCAGACTCAGGCCTGTGTCGACATGAACGATCTTCAAGGGCCTCGAGGGAATCATTGGCGATGGCCGACGGTAGCGCCTTTGCTGGCCAGCTTGGTGTATTTCCTACTGACGTAGCGTGCCGCCATGGTGGCGATCAAAAACCCCTGGTGCCCGTCCAGGACTCCTAGGCGGAAAAAGTAAGTGTGGAAGAAAACCCAAATGGGATCAAACCAGCGCTTGAGGATGTTGACGTTTTCGCCCCGTTCGAACATCTCCTGCGCTGCCAAGTCGGTGTAAAGCTCGATCCTCTGAAGATGTTCCTGCAGCGTGTCGCAGGTGTAGTGCAGGATTTCACCAGGCATGGTCTCCACGCGGCCGTTCACCGTCACGGACTCATGAACGTATTTCGCGCCCCACCCGCCCTTGCGCCGGTTGAAGAGGCGAACCTTGTAATCCGGATACCAGCCGGAATGCAGGATCCAGCGGCCAAGATAGCGGGCGCGGCGCGCAAAGCGATATCCTTCCGCTGCGGGTTCGGAGCCCTTCCAGCTACGAATTGCATCCTGTGCTACGGCATCAAGTTCCTCATCCGCATCCAGGCTCAGGATCCACTCGTGCCGGGCGTGGCCTGTGGCAAGGTTTTTTTGCGCCGCGTATCCCTGCCAGGGTTGGTTGATGACCCTCGCTCCCAGGCGCGCTGCGATGGCCGGCGTCTCGTCAGTCGAGCCGGAGTCGACCACCACAATTTCATCGGCACAGGCCAGCGAGCGAAGGGCGCGCGCGAGGTTGTTGGCCTCGTTGCAAGCGACAATTGTGGCTGAAATACGGGGCATGGAAAGATCAGTTACCTGCGCTGTCATTCCGATCCCGCAGTCGCGGGAGAGGAATCTCGCCCTGGTCTGTGCGGGAACGATGAGAGCGAGATTCCTCGCTTCGCTCGGAATGACAGTCCGCGCTGGTTTTCAAG
>JBAVYG010000359.1:0-2108 GCA_049698675.1 Terriglobia bacterium | reverse complement strand
GTGATGGAGTGAGCCATTTTCTGAAATACTGCCAACTTGAACAATACGAAGAGGCCCTGCGTCGCGCCAAGTACGGCGAAGCTGACCTGTTCGACGATCCGAACAAAGACCCCTTTCACCAATACGTTTTCCTTCGCGACCTGAAGATGCTGGGAGCGATGAAGGTCGACACCGAGAAGAACACGGTCAACGTGGACCTGAGTAAGTTATACGACCGCATTGATATTCCCGAGACGCTGTCCAACCTGACGGGCAAATGGATCAAGCGCATCACCGCCGACTCGGTGGAGTTTGACGACGGCGAGGTGCTGGACACGAAGAATTTGGACTGGAAGCGGATCAAACCGCTGATCTGGTGGTGAGCCGATGCCGCGCGTTTATCTGCAAAAAATGGTCGACGACATTCGGTTCGACGGCCTGCCCGTCAACTGGAATACGTTCGATATCGAGGCGTTTTCCCGGACGAAAACGTTGTGGGATTATCAGCGCAAGGCGGTAGAGAACGCCATCAAGGCGCTTTGGAAGTATTACGAGGACTTTGGGGATTATCAGGCCAACGAGGGCGCGGAGGCGAATCGCGACCGGAAAGAGAAGCTTTTTCATTGGTACCGGGACAATGGGCTGGACGAGCGCTTGGACATTCCGCTGGCAGAAGCTCACAAATTGGCGGGTCTGGTGGGCGAGTACTTCACAGTCGAGGCCGAGAACATCTCCTACGACCAGTTCATCAACCGCGCCTGTTTCTGGATGGCGACGGGCAGTGGGAAGACCTTGGTGTTAGTGAAGCTTATCGAGGTCTTAAGGGGCCTGATTCAGCGGGAGGAAATCCCGGCACATGACATTCTGATTTTGACTTACCGCGATGACCTGATCGAACAACTAAAGAAGCACGTCCGCGAGTTTAACGAGGCCCGCGGTGACCTGTTTATCCGTTTGCGGGAGTTGCGGGAATACCCTGACGCCAAGCGTGACAATCCGGTGCTGTTCAGGGAGCGCGAGTTCACGGTGTTCTATTACCGTTCCGACAACGTGAGCGACGAGCAAAAGGAACGGATCATCGATTTTCGCAATTACGACGACGGCGGGAAATGGTACGTGCTGCTGGATGAGGCGCACAAGGGGGACCGGGAGGACTCCAAGCGCCAGCACATTTATTCGATCCTCTCACGCAACGGGTTTCTGTTTAACTTCTCGGCCACGTTCACCGACGCGCGCGATTTGGCGACAACCGTTTCCAACTTCAACCTATCTGAGTTTATCAAGGCCGGCTACGGCAAGCATCTCGCCGTTCTAAAGCAGGAGCTTCGGGCATTTCGTGATGACCAGGATTACAGCAACGAGGAAAAGCAGAAGATCGTTCTGAAGTCGCTGTTGATGCTGGCGTATGCCCAGAAGTTCCATGATCGGGTCCGCAAGGCGGGGAAGGGCCTGTATCACAAGCCCCTGCTTCTGACGCTAGTGAACTCGGTCAATACCGAGGATGCCGACCTGCAAGTGTTTTTCAAGGAGCTGGAGCGGATCGGCAAAGGACAAGTCAGCAAGGGCGTTTGGAAGGCGGCAAAGGAAGAGTTGTGGGAAGAGTTGCGCCAGCGGCCAGAGTTCATGTTCGAGGGAGGGCCGAGAGTCGAGATGGACGACGGCGTCTTTGCGAAGCTAGAACACGAAGACATCCTGGAAGCCGTCTATAATGCCCGCAGTCCCGGCGAGATCGAAATCCTCATCCGACCGTCCAACAAACAGGAGTTGGCCTTCAAGCTAAGAACGGGCGACCGACCCTTCGCCCTTATCAAGATCGGCGATATTGCGGGTTGGCTGAAGGAGAAACTGGCCGGATACGAAATAGTCGAGGGCTTCGAGGATGAAGGGTTCTTTCAGACGCTTAACGCCGATGACTCGGACATTAACATCCTCATGGGCTCGCGCAGCTTTTACGAGGGATGGGATTCCAACCGGCCCAACGTTCTTAACTTTATCAACATTGGCGTTGGCATGGATGCGCGGAAGTTCATCCTTCAGGCTGTGGGCCGTGGGGTGCGCACGTCGAGCTGGTGGGGTGCACGCTGCGCAACCTCGGCACGCGAGCCATCGCCATCACGGGCGGTACGGAC
>JBAVYG010000358.1:0-1602 GCA_049698675.1 Terriglobia bacterium | reverse complement strand
TCACCAGACTGGGTCCCAGCCCCCTGTGCACGGCCAGCAAGCTGGCCTGAGCAAAAGCGGCAGCAAGCTGCCGCACTCCAAACAGAACATGCTTTCTTTAACAGGTTTACAGATGTAGAATAGAAATTTAGCTGCGTGCGGGAAGGATTCTGTTCGAGGGGATCAGGGCGAGCCCCCTGCCTAAGTATATGTTTGACGCTTTACAAGGTCGTTTCCAGAAGGTTTTCAAGTCCTTGCGCGTTCAGGGAGTTCTGAACGAGGAGGTGGTGGACGAGACCCTGCGCGAGGTGCGGCTTGCCCTGCTCGAGGCCGACGTCAACCTGAACGTGGTCAAAGCCCTGCTCGACCGGGTACGCGTGAAAGCCCTGGGGGAAGAGATTCGGTCAAGCCTCTCGGGGGGGCAGGAAGTGGTTCGGATCGTTCGCGATGAGCTCATTGAAATCCTTGGGCGCGAGGCCTCGCTTCTTACGTTTTCGAAGGAATACCCCACGGTTTTCCTCCTGGTGGGATTGCAAGGTTCCGGCAAGACTACCACGGCAGGCAAATTGGCGCTTTGGCTTTCCAGCCGAAAGCGGCGACCCATGCTGGTTTCAACGGACGTTTACCGTCCCGCAGCGCGCGAACAACTCGCCGTGATCGCCAAGGCAATCCAGCTTCCCTGCTTTGCCGCCCAGGGAATTAACTCGCCCCTCGATTTGGCGCTGGCGGCGCGCCAGGACGCGGCAGACCGCGGGCATGATGTTCTGATCGTGGACACCGCCGGGCGCCTGCACATCGATGAAGAGATGATGCAGGAAGTCAGCGATCTGCGCACCCGCCTGCGCCCCAGCGAAGTGCTATTGGTGGCCGATGCCATGGTCGGCCAGGACGCTGTGCGCAGCGCCCAGGACTTCCACGAGCGGCTGGGAACCACCGGTGTGATCCTGACCAAGCTCGACGGGGACGCGCGAGGCGGCGCGGCGCTCTCCATCCATCACGTCACCGGCCAGCCCATCAAGTTTATCGGAGTGGGCGAGAAATACGATGCGCTGGAAGTCTTTTACCCGGACCGGATTGTGTCGCGCATCCTGGGCATGGGCGATATTCTTTCCCTGATCGAAAAGGCGGAAGAGAAGATCGATAAACAGAAGGCGCTGGAGGTCCATCGCAAGCTACAGACGGATACTTTCACGCTGGAGGATCTTCGAGATCAGCTTCGCCAGGTGCGGAGCCTGGGGCCGATGGACCAGATGCTCGGCATGCTCCCCCAGGTGGGCATTTTCAAAAACGCCGGTAAGGCGCACGTGGACGAGAAGGAGTTGACCCACATCGAGGCAATCATCAACTCCATGACTCCTCAGGAGCGCCGCAATCACGAGATTATCAACGGGCGGCGGCGCAAGAGGATTGCGAAGGGGAGCGGCACGAGCGTGCAGCAGGTGAATCAGGTCTTGAAACAGTACTTCCAAATGCGCAAAATGATGAAATCGTTCAGCCAGAACTTCCTGGGTCGACAACTCAACCGGCTGAAGGTGCCGGTGGGGGAGGGCGGCGTGAATGTATGAAGGATGCCTTTGTGAATACTGTCATTCCGAGCGAAGCGAGGAATCTCGCCTTGTTTCC
>JBAVYG010000357.1:0-3435 GCA_049698675.1 Terriglobia bacterium | reverse complement strand
AGATGAAAGAGGATATCCTTGACCACCTGCGCGAAAAGCAGGTCTGGTACATGGAAGAAACTGACCTCGATAAAGTCTTGCCCGAGGTGGATGTGGTTTACCAAACGCGGATTCAAAAAGAGCGCTTTGGAGACCGAATTGCCGACTACGAGCAGTGCCGCGGCGTCTACGTGATCAGTTCAGAATCCCTGCGCTTGATGAAGGCCACCGCCATAGTCATGCATCCGCTTCCCCGCCTCGATGAGATCGCGATGGAAGTCGACAGTGATCCGCGGGCCGCCTATTTCCGCCAGGCACAGAATGGCCTCTACGTCAGGATGGCACTACTGAGCATGGTGTTGAAATAGCTGGCCGAACCACCCTGCGGCGCCGGATGGAATTTCGCGGCCCCTACGCGCTTTCACGAAATAACTGTTACAGAGTCCGCTGCGTGACCCCCTCACGCCCAGCCTCCCCCAAGGGGGAGTGGGGAGGAGGAAATGGAGAATCCGCGCCCTCACCCGGTCCCGTCCCCCCGACCTCCCGTCCCGCCTTGCCGGAGGACCACCCCCTGTCACCCGCCACTAAGATCGGCAGACCGTAGGCCGCGGGGACAGGGGGTGAGGGGGTGCAAGCGAATCGTTCTAAGCAATTAACTGTGACAAAACACGAGACTTCCGTACCGGTACTTCAGTGCCCTTGCCTTGTCAAACAAAGCCAGCGAAAATTTACCATCTTGGATATGGCTGTAAGTAAAATACGAGAAGGAAATAAGGAAAGAGAGTAAACCCATGTTAATCGGTTCACGCCTGCGGCAGCTTCGCGAGCAGAAGCATATGTCTCAAGGGGATATCGAGGATCGCATCGGCTTATTGCGGTGCTACATCTCCCGCGTAGAAAACGGTCACACCGTCCCTTCGCTGGAGACCCTGGAGCGCTTTGCGGCGGTCCTCGATGTCCCGCTGTATCAGCTCTTTTATTGCGGAGAAGAGGCTCCACCCACACCTAGCCTCACGCCCCGGAAGACCTTGGAAGAAATTACGGCAGAGAACGGCGTGATGGAGGGGGATGCTCAGTTCCTTGTGAAGCTCACGAACATCTTGACCCGTCTGGGCGAGCCGGATCGGGATGTCGTGCTCAGTTTGGCCAAGAGACTAGCCACTCGTTAACGAAGCCCCTCAAGCAGTTCCGGACTCCCCTGCGGCAACGACGAGGAGTCCCCACGGCGGAGCGCCCCATACTCGCCTGCATTCCCATCGCATTCGGAGCGTCTATTGTGGAACGATAATCACGTTTTCGTCGGCAGCTTCCTTCGCCGTCGACTTGCCAGGGACCTTCCCGCCCAGGGCCCGGAGGTAGTTCACCAAATTCCATAACTGCGGCTCCGTCATTCGCCCCTTCTGGCTTGGCATCGGATCCTTCCCCATTCCGACAATCGCAAAAAGCTCGCCGTCTGTGCGCTTGGCCAAAGCGTCGGGTTTCGTGAAGTCAGGGAGGGTCAATGTCATCTCTGTCGCCAAGTCGCCTTTCCCGTCTCCCGTTTCTCCGTGGCACACCGCGCACTGGGTCTTATAGACCTTTTTGCCGCGATCCACAGATGCCTCGGTAAACTTGATCGGGTTCTTCCTGGCTGCGTCTTCTGGCGATATTATAGTGTCGTGTACTGGGGACGGAGTGGCTGCCGTTGAACTCGAGGCACCGGAGCTTTGCGCCCCTCCATTCTTCTCTTGCGCCGAGAAGGTCCCCCCCGCCGTGCAGAATACCAATACTGCCCATAATGCCTTTACTCTTAGCGACATCGCACACCCCGCGGTGGCTCAAGTTGCTTGCCCATGCCAGACAAGGCACACTTGACCTCGCCGGTTCATTTGAGCCACACTGTTTGACTCACAGCAATTTCCCTACCTGCGCCCACAGTCTATCACCAAATTCAATCCACAACGCATCAATATCTGGAAACAATCTGCTAACCCTATGTCCGCACGGAATCATTGGGGATTCACGAGAGACGTGGTATGCGCCTGCCCCTTTCTCATGCCCTAAACGAGCACCCGGAAGGAGCAGGCACGCCCCCATGGGGTTCTCATGCGACTTCGAATTCCAGCCAGGAAATCGAGTGGCGCGGGAACTGGTACTCGAAGCGGCTGCCCGAGGCCTCGAGTTTCACCTCTTGAGTGATCACGGCATGAGGGTTGGCAAAGGTGTTCGTCGCCTCAGGGCTGGCGCCCGTGATCTGGAAAGCGCGGCCACCGGGCTTGGCGCGCCGTCCTGCAAGTTCGACACTGCCCGTCACGTCGCCCTCCTTACGGCGATTGACAACCGCCAGCATGACTTTCTGCTTCGCTTCATCGTAGGTTGCCGCGACGTCAAGATAAGGCTGGTCGGCAAAGCCCTTGGTCTCAAAGCGTGGTGACTGCACCATCACATCCAAGGCGACGTTGCCGGAGCGGCTGGCATACAGCTCCACCGGGTAATAGGTCGTCATCAGGAGCAGGCTGGTGGGTGAAGTTTGCATCAGCGCGATATCATTGACGAGCTGCGCGAGATTGGCCATGCGCACGGTGCGGCAATGGCGCTGGATGGAATTCAAAGCCGACGCCACCCACAAAGCGTCCCGGAGGTTATAAATGATTTCGAATTTATGAACGTCGTCGCGCTTTGATCCGTCTGCCCAGTTGTTGATGATGTTCCACTCGTCGAGGGCAGTCCACACCGGGGTGGGCTTTCGTGCCCGGGCGCAGACGCTCTCGGCTACCATGGCCGAGTTGCGTAGGGTTTGCTCCATTTCCGCCACCGAACCCAGGATCTCGTAATGATCCTTCAGCTCGTCGCTGACCGTGTAGAAGTGCGCGGAGATGTAGTCCACATAATTGACCATGGATTCGAGCACGGGCTGGTCCCAGTCCGGGTCGCCGGTGCCGCAAGCCACCAGCTTGATGCTGGGGTCTTGCCACTTCATCACCTTGGCGAATTCCAGCCCCATTTTGGCGTAGTCCGCGGCGTTCTTGTGGCCGATTTGCCAATCGCCGTAAATCTCATTCCCAATGCCCCAGTACTTCACAGCGTAAGGCTCAGGATGGCCATTTTTCTTCCGCAAGTCTGAAAAGTAGGTTCCACCCTGCCGGTTGCAGTACTCCACCCAGGAAGAAGCGTCATCGATGGTGCCCGTGCCGATGTTGACGCAAATGTACGGCGCCGCTCCCAGCTTCCGACAAGTCGAAATGAATTCGTCCGTCCCGTAGCGGTTCGATTCGCGCTCGAACCACGCCAAGTCATAACGCGCCGGCCGGGCATCCTTGGGGCCGATTCCATCCTGCCAGTGATAACCGGAGCCGAAGTTCCCGCCCGGCCATCGCAATTGCGTGACGTGGAGCTTGCGCGCCGCCTCGAGAACGTCCGTGCGGTTCCCGTCAGCGTCGGCCAGAGGCGAGCCCTCATCGTACACCCCGCCATAGA
>JBAVYG010000356.1:0-2658 GCA_049698675.1 Terriglobia bacterium | reverse complement strand
TTTCTTCTTCAGCGAGCGGACGTAGGCGATCACAGCCGAGATCTCTCCATCCTTGAGCTGGTCGCCAAAGGCCGGCATCGCCGTCCCTTTCTTGCCATTCTTGATGACTTCCCTCATTTCCTTGTCTTTAGTGGAAGACTGCCACTTGGGGTCGGTGAAGTTCGGAGTTTTGAGCGCGGGAAATCCCTTTCCGTCAGTGCCGTGGCACGCCGCGCAATTCTTCGTGAAAACCGCCGCGCCGTTAACCCCCGGAACAGCAGCTTGAAAAGCGAGAGACGAAACAAGCACGCCCGCTCCAATCAGTAAGCATTTTGAGCCCAAGCCTGTGTCAAGTTTCATAAACCCCCTGAATCCTGGGACGCCTATTCGGCAGAAGCCAGCTAAGGCAAACTCCACATTCGAAGTGGGTCTGCTCCCTGAGAATCGAGTGCGGCGGTATTCAAGGCTGGCACCCGCAAGCTTGTTGGGGGAAGCCTATTCTATCGTTGAGGTGGAACGTATCCAGGAGGAGGAGCAGACCCTTCGCCGAAGAAAAACTGTTCCATCTGTTGGGCGATAAATTCCTGAGCTTCCTTGGTAGCAGGAGCCAGGCGATACTCGTTGATGAGCATCCTCAAATAGTCCAGCCAGCGATTCCAGGCTTCTTGCGAGACATGGTCGTATATCCGCTGGCCCAGTTCACCGCTCCACGGGGGCTCCTCGAGACCCGGAAGTTCTCTGCCAAGCTTCACACATTTCACCATTCGTTGTGACATCGTTTATTCCTTCCGGTAGATTTCCAGATTCACCACTTCGCCTTCGAAAAGCGAAAGCTGTCCGTGGGGTTCAAGGAGCCCTTTGTGAAAGGTAGCGGAGGCGCGCAACGGCTTGGCGACCTTCGACGCAGAGCCGGGCGATACGTCTTGGACAAGGCCTCCCTGCCCTTCTGCCCGATCCCTTTTCCGTGCTCGCTCCGCCGCCTCCAGGGCCTGGTTTGCGAGCTGATCGGCTTCGTGATTCTGTTCGCGCGGCACATGCTGAATCGAGAACGATTCCAGGCGCGCGATCATTTGCCGCGCGTGCTCCTGCAGGGGTTTCAATCCCGGACTCTTTACCTTGTAGATGCCTTCGATTTGGCGCGCCAACAACTCTGAATCCGTTTGCACGTGAACCCGCAGGTAATGGTTGCTGAGAGCGTATTCGAGGGCCGCGAGAAGAGCCTGGTATTCGGCAAAGTTATTAGTGGCTCTGCCGAGATATCCTGAGAATCCGGCAAGTTTGGAGCCGTCGGAAGATTCCACGACCACGGCATAAGCCGCCGGGCCGGGATTACCACGGGAGGCGCCGTCGATATGCGCTATAACCTCAGAGAATTTGGCCATGCTGAAAAATCGAAATTCGAAATTCGAAAAGCGAAATTCGAGACCCGAGATTCGAAATCAAAGGAATCGAAATTCAAAAATAGCGGATCGAAATTCGAGACTTAGAGCAATTGGCGATCGGCGAATTTCGAGTTTCGAATTTCGATTTTCGAGTTTCGGATTTCGAGTTCCCTCAAGCCGTTGCCTCTGCGCCTTGGCCGTTGGACTCGCCCGTCTGGGCTGGGGCAGGCTCCACGTAATGAATGATGCGACCGCAGTTTTCGCAGGTCAAAAGGACCTCGTTGGTCCGTACGTCGTTATAGACTTGGGGGCGTAGGAGGACATTGCAGGCCATGCAGAGGCCTTCGCGGACTTCCGCCACCGCAAGGCCGCGTCTCGCCTGGCGGATGCGCTGGTAGAGATTTCGCGTGGATTCACTCAAGCCATCCTGGATTTGGTTGCGGAGGGCCTGCAATCGAACGCGCTCGTCGTCGTCGGCCTTCCGCTCTGATTCCAATCGCGCAATCTCCGCCGCCACGCGCGCTTCCTCACCCTGCAACCGCGTTGTGGCCTCCTGAATGTGTTGCTGAATCTCCTCCGCTTCCAGCATCTTCTCCAGGATATCGTCCTCGATGGCCCGAACTTTGGCTTCTTCACCCTCGATCTCTTTCGTCATCGCACGGAATTGCTCGTTCGTTTTCACCTGGTAAAGCTGGTCTTTGTGCTTGGCGATTTTCTCCTGAATGACCTTGATTTCGCCATCCAGGCCCTTCCGCTCGTGCTGATTTGCAGCCAGACGCTTCTTGCGCTCCTCCTGGGCATGAATGAATTCATCAAGTCGGGACTGGAGGGATTGAATTTGCGCAGGCAATGACTCGATTTGCTTCGTCAGTTCGGCAACCTTCAGATCTGCCTGCTGAAGCTCGATGACACTCTTGAGATCCGGATGCACTTCCTCTCCTAATCTGAAGCGTGCGACCCTAATGGAAATCTCAATGCTCGGTAGTTCCGCCGCCGCGCCCTTCGGCCCATTTTCATTCTTGCACATTCCGGGCCAGCGCGGCAAGAAATCAGATCCGCAGATTGCACAGATTACACAGATGAGGGACGGCGAGGGGAGAGGATAGAGCAAGGCAAGAAAGCCGATGTGTTTGTGCGGCACAATTCGCCAATGACGTCGCACGCCTTGAGCTTGCGTATCTGTGAAATCTGTGTAATCTGCGGATATAGGGCGAAAGCCTGCCTACTTGCGCACGATTCTTTGGATGGATGTAGCGCGGCCGGTTAGGGGGTCGGCTTCAATCAGCACGGCGTTCAG
>JBAVYG010000355.1:0-2415 GCA_049698675.1 Terriglobia bacterium | reverse complement strand
CATGAGAACTCAATTTCCCCACCGCCGCGAGAGCGTCGCGGTTCTCCTGGTCGATCCAATTCAATCCGGGGGCATGGCTGGCGACGAGATCGTTTTGGTGAAGCCCCTTCGACTCCGTTCAGCATGACATGGACCACCTACATTACAGTCCCCTGTCAGGCCGCGCGGGTTTGCACCTTCCAATAGACCGCGTACCTTTCGCCAAACAACTTGTAGAGTGGGATTAAAGCAATCTGCTGGTCCTGTCCCCAGGTGCGAAAGGTCAAGGGCTGACTGGGGATTGGCTTCACCCAACCCAGCGGGTCTTTGGAATTGGATGCGATGACGGGGACAGGGACCGGCTTGCCGCCAGGGCTGGTGTCGTAACCGATATAGACCATAGCCTTGCTCAGGTTCTCGCTCCCCAATCGGCCCGCCAGCACCAGCGGGCCGTACATCACGGCCTGGAGCGTCGGATCGTCAGCAAGGGCGTCAATATGCAAATCCATCGGCAGGCTGACTTCCACCTGGTCGCCGTCTTTCCAGGTTCGGTCCAGCGTCAGATAGCTGCTGGGACTCGAAAACACCGGCAGCGCTTCGCCGTTCAACATAATCCTTCCGCCACGAGTAGCCCAGTAGGGGATACGAATGTTCAAGTCCATTTTCACGGGTCTTTCCGTGTGAATGAGGAGGCGGGTCTTTTCTTGCTCCGGAAAGTTCGTCTCCTGTTCCAGCCGCACGCCCTTTTCAGGCCAGCTCAACTCGGAAGCAATGAAGAGGTTGACAAACAACCCATGCTCGTCGTGAAAGTAAATCGTATCGCCGAACTTGGCAAATTCTTCCACGCCAGTCCCCGTGCAGCACCAGAAAGAATCAAAGGGCGAGTCAAAATACTTCCAGTAGCCGCCGCCCAGCGGCAGGAAATAGCTCTTCAGCCCGTCCGCGTCTTGGGTCCCGAGACGGCTGTTAAAGAGGGTTCGTTCGTAGTAGTCCATGGCGCGGGGATCGGCGGTCCAGCCGAAGATGTGCCGGGTCAATTTCAACATGTTATAACCGCAACAACATTCTTCCGTATTCTGGCCGAGTTCGCTCGCCAGCTTGCCGGGCTCGGTGCGCCAATGCTCTTCAAAGCTCGTGCCGCCCGTGCAATAGGCGCGCGCGTCGGTAACTTCCTGCCAGAAGAAAGAAGCGATTTCACGGAAGCGAGGTTCCCCTGTGAGTTCATAACGGCGGGCTGCCCCTGTCATCTTGGGGATGTTCGTGTTCGCGTGCAGCCCTTTCAGCTCATCCCGGTGTGCCGCCAGGGGGTCAAACACTCTCTTATGGTAGAAACGGTCACCCAGCTCGAGGTAGTGCGAGTTGCCCGTCAAGGCGTAGAGGTTATACAGCGCCTCGGCGGTGCCGCCGAACTCCGTTTCCATCACCCGCTGCATCTGCTCGTCGCTCAGCGGTTGGGCCCAGCGCCCGATCCAGTCGGCCATTCCTTCGGCGACTTCGAGGGCTTGTTCATTTCCACAATGGACGTGTACATCCAGAAGGCCTGCCATGATTTTGTGCAGGGTGTAAAAGGGAGCCCACACCTTCTTGCCGTCGCGTAGCCGCGCGAAAAACTCTTCCGGAAACGCGCTCAGGTAACCATCTCCATGCGCCCGCTGGCACTTGGCGAGTTCTGCCACCATGCCGTTTGCTTTGGCTTTCAATTCATCGTCGCCGCTGCTGGCGTACATCAGCGCGCACGCCGAAAGGAAATGGCCACCCGCGAAGTGTCCCCGAAGCTCGCAATCGGGCTTCTCCCATCCGCCCAAAGGCTCTGCCGAAGAGGGCAGGCCGGTGTTGAGGCGGAAGGTGTGAAGAAGCCTGTCAGGGGGTAGTGTCAGCAGGTAGCGACGATTGGCTTCCATGGCTTCTTTGAATGGCCCATTTTTCAGCCGAACTTGCGTCATCGGGAAAGGCCTGACCTTCCATACGCTCTTCTCCAAGCTCAGCAGGCGCTCTTCCCGGTGGGCGTTGTCAACCAGGGCGGCGCGAGGAGCGCTGCTGAATACCGACTTCGGAAGGAGCACTCCACCCGCCACCGTCGCGGCCGTCGATACAAACTGCCTTCGTGTTATTGCATCGTCAGATCTCATAAGAAATGCCTCCCCTGGTGAGTCCTGTCGAAAGCGACGCGCAGACTATCCTAACCGATGAGCTCGATGGAGGGAAGCCCCCCACCGGTGGTGTCCTAAATGTGTGTTGCCAGCTTCTATTTCCCAGTTTCCAGTCTCCGAATCGTACTTATTTGCACCTATTTTTCGCTTTGATTGGGTTTTTTGGCATTGAAAAACCAGTTCGTTTTTGGCTCCTAAAAACGCTAACTCCTTTGCTTTAAATACATTCTTAGGTTCGTTCCCACGATTTAGTATCTTTTTTCGGTTTCCTGCGCATTTTCTCTGG
>JBAVYG010000354.1:0-5715 GCA_049698675.1 Terriglobia bacterium | reverse complement strand
TATTCTATCGCGGTGTCGAAACTCCGGCGTCCTTTTCTTTCCGATCGCTATTTCTTTATCGTCGTGCGCCTGCTCAGGCGGCGAGAGAAATTCACCGAGCCTGATTTCGCCTTGTTGGCGCGAGCCTTCAACCGGGCGCGGGAACTGCACCCTTTTTACCTGACGGCTTGGGCCTCTCTCCCCGACCACGGGCACTGCATTTGAGCGCCGGTGTATCCGGTAAGGATTTCACTGGCCATGAAGTCGGTGAAGCAGAGCTCGATGAGCGCAGTCAACCAGCGCCGGGGCGCCCTTTTATAATGCGTGTTTACCGAATGCTGTCTATAACAGCCCTTCTCACAAACTAGGATCCCAGCCCCCGTAACCGGACCCCTGACGCTTGGTACCTGCCCTCATGTCCCCTGCACTTTTCTCTCGACACAAGAACCGAATCATGGTAGCCTATTAGAGTTGTCGTAAGAGAGCGCCGGCAGGCGGCAGCGGCAAGGGAAGGCGAAAGGGACCTGGCAAGGGGGAAAAAGGCGCGGAAATGGAAAAAAAGATACTATTTTGACGAAACGAACCTAGCCATCTATTGCAAACAAAGGACTTAGCTTTTTAAAACGCTAAAAACGAACTGGTTTTTAAGTGCAAACGAACCCCAATCAAACCCAAAAAAGTGCCCAAAAACCCACCTATTGTACCGCATCGAAGTCAAAATTCGCGAGTCGAAAGGCGTGGGCGGGTGGGCGAGTACAGGGGGCTACACGAGCTTCGAGTTTGACTTCTCCGGGCAAGTGATTCCCCAAGTTTGATGGACGGACGCTCGGCGGAATCATTGGACAGATTCCTCGAGGAGTTTGACGAGGGCGTGGAGGGTTTGATTGAAGGGCGTCGCAACGCCCAGCTCCGCGCCACGCCGCACCAGGTAGCCGTTCAGGGAATCGATCTCGGTGCGCTTTGCACGGGCGAGGTCCTGAGCAGTCGAGGAGGTAGCGTTGGCCATGCTTTCCGAAATCTTCAGCACGGTCTCGACCATGTTGACATCCGGCAATAGAACCCCGGCGGCGCGCGCCACGGCGATGGCCTCTTCGATAACCTTTACCATCACGGCGCGCGTCCAGGGATTACCCGTCACGCGGTAGTACCGGGCGCGACCCAAAGCCGAAACCGGGTTATAGGCGCAATTGATAATCATCTTTGTCCAGAGTTCGCCCTCCACATTCTCTGAGACACGGCACGAAACACCGGCGCGCTCGAAGAGCGTAGCAAGGCTTTCCAGTTGGCGCTGGCGATTCCCCTCTTCCTCACCGCGCCCTGGAAGATCCCCCAGGATGAGATCGCCGCGGCCGGAATGCTTCACGCGCCCCGGCGCGGTCATGGCGGCGGCTACATAGACGACGGCTGCGAACGCATCGATTTTGGCCGCAGAGCGAATTCGCTCCACGTTGTCCACCCCGTTTTGAAGACTGATGACGGCGGCGCTGGGCGCAAGATGCGGCGCGAGGGATTTCGCGGCCTCTTCGGTGTCAAGCGTCTTCACGCAAAAAAGCACAATTTCCGCGTCCCGTACGGCGCTGACCTGGGTGGAAGCCGAAACCGGAATCTGCTCTTGAAAATGCAGACCGTCGAAAAACAAGCCGTTGCGGCTGACGGCTCCGACGTGCGGTGGGCGGCCAATCAAGGTGACAGGCGCACCCGCGCGCGCCAGCATCCCGCCAAAATAGCTACCGACGGCGCCCGCACCCAGTACGGCAATCCGCGGCCAGAAGTTTCCCTCCACTATGCCTCCCCACTCCGCAGTTGATAGAGAACATTGTAATCGAGTGCGAGAGCAGAGGTTCAGTTTGCTTTGAAGGGATAACCGTCCGGATCTTTGCCGCGAACGCGCCGCCACCACACCTGGAACGTCGGTACGTTGATGGTGATGATGAACAGCTTTCGCAAGCTGCCGGGCGGAGGCTGCAGCGGACGCACGCCGTGCCAGGAATGGTCCGTGCGCTGGAAGAGTAGGCTTCCATTTCCCCGCGGGTCTATTTCGGCGCCCACTTGCAGGTCATCGAAGGCCGGGGCCGAATGAGGTTTGAAGCGTCCTCCATCGTCCAGAATCAGGATGTGCCCTCCCCAGCTCGGATCCCAATCTGCATCCGTATTGAAATAGAAAATGTGCGTAGCCAGCTTGCGCTTCGCGTCGCAGTGCGGCGAGACGGCGCAACCTTGCCAGGCAAAGTACCATTCCAGAGTCAGAATAAAACGCTTTCCGGCTTGAGGGCCAAACATCCGGTGGAGAAAGGACAGGTAGGTTTCCCCATAGAGCTCGGCGACGAAGTCCCTCCAGGGTTCGGCCAGCTCCAGTCCCGGGTGGTAATGCAGAAGATAACGGTCATGGCTGCCTTGCCCGTAGGCACGCTTGATCCCCACTTGGCGTTCGAACAAGGATACGTCCGGAAGGGTCCCACGGAGACGCTCGAAACCCTCTTGGGTCAAGGTGTTTTGGATGTTGATCCACGGGTAGGGTCGCTGGCGCTGGAAGGTTTCAGAAGGGATTCCCTCGATACATTTACGATCCAAGTATTCCATAATTCTCCCCTCACATTTTGTCAGTTCATCCGGTCGTAATCCGGGATTTCCCTTCCGGGTTCCCGGCGCACTGAGAGTATACACCCAGCCACCTTCGTTGGGGCGGTTCCAACCTGCTTTTGTCGTAGCGGAGTGAGAAGCTCCTGTTTTGTTGAGCAAAATGGAAAGTTCCTGTTGAGATAGGACAAACTGGGGAGATGAAAAAACAACGGAAGCTATGGGTGAGTCGGAGGGATCGAGAGGGGTTGAAGGTAATGCGCGAGGCAGGGAAGGGACACGCCTGTCAGAGTCAGGCCGGTAAGCAGTTGACGCTTAGCGCGCGGCGAAGCAGCGGAAAGGGAGGAGTGTTGTATACTCACTCCGACCCAAGAATTCACTCGCTCTCCAACCCATGGATCAGGCCCTCTCGGCGCGGCCTTCGACCAGCGTGGTCCGCCCCTTACCCTTGCTGGACATGACAAAGTAGATCCCACCGTAAGTGGCCCAGGCCAGTGCGATTCCCAGGGCCAGCAGCGGCTCCATCTTCGTTCCATATCCCATAAAGGGCCCAACCAGGTAGAAACCCATGCAGGCCAGGTTAGCGAGCAACCCAAACACGGGGATAATGAGGTGGCGCACAACCTTGAATTTCGGGTGATTGTGGAAAGCCACCAGGCAAATCACGCAGCTCAGACCGTAGAGCAGGAAAGTGCCGAAATTCGAAGCCAGGGTGACGGCGAGGAGAGAATTGGGCAGCGCCGCCATCTTGTCGTGGGTTAAGTATCCGAAGCTCGACCAAAAGCCCTGCGGCAAGGCCTGGATGGCAGCGTCCGCAGGCGCGCCGGCATCGCCAAACGCCATCATCACCCCTAAGCAACCGACCACCGCTGAAATCACCGCCAAGGTCCAGATGGCGCGATGCGGAGAGAGGTTTTTTGAATGCAGCATGCCGAAGTGCTCCGGCACCTCCTGGTCCTTACCCATGGCATAAGTAACACGCGCCCCGGTGTTGATACACGAAAGCGTGGTGCCGATCAGCGCCAGAAAAACCGTGACCGCCTCGCATAACATAAAAACCCGTCCCCGTCCTGGGCCGAAGAGAGCATCACCCACCAGAACCATCATGTCACCAATGGGCGCTGCGGAGCCGACCGCGTTTTGCATGGTGTAGCCACTGTTGAGAAGGTAATTGCCTGCGAAATACTCGAACAGATAGCAAAACGCCCCCTGCACAAGCAAGGAGACGATGACCGCGATCGGAACGTCACGCTTAGGGTTCTTCGCCTCCCCGCCCAGCGCAGTTACCGATTCAAATCCCACCAGAATCAGGATGGCGACCGTTGCCTGAACAAACGCCCAGCCCCAATTGTGCACCCTGACGACAGAGAGCGCATTAGGGTGGGTCAGGAAATTGCCGCTGGCGTCCTTGTCAGGGTAACTCACATGGTAAGGCACCGGCTTTCCGGATGAATCAAGCAAGGGCTGCGGCACGCCGTCCGAGTTGCGCACAATCGTTTCAGTGCTCTGGCCATTTGCGACCGTTTTTTGTGTGGCGAATTCATAGCTGTAGGAAGCGCTCGTCTGCGGATCGAATTGGAAGGCCACGCTCCCCGGAGGATGGTTCATGCGGTAGCCCAATGCCATTACGGAGAAGACCACCAGCGCGGAAATCTGGATGACGTTGATGGCAATGCTGACCGCAGTCGATCCCGTCACGCCCCGGTGGGCAATATAAGCAATGCCAAACGCGGCGGCGATGGCGCAAACCATCATAAACGCCGGACCAGGAGTGGAAGCGCTCATGACATTCGGCCAGAGGGTCCCTACCATGTATCCGCAGAACACCCCGATCACCGCGCACATGACCCCTGGATAGATCCAGTAGTAAAGGTGCGACGCCCAGCCGACAATGAACTTCGAAAGGCGCGCATAGGGCCACGCCTTGTCGTGATTGAGGAAGGATTGCTCGGCAAAGTAATAGGAACTCCCCGTCCCCGGATATAGCTTCGCCATTTCCGCGTAACAGACAGCCGTGGCCAGGCACAGCGCGAGGGCCACGACGATGCCGATCCACATCGCCGGTCCAGTCTGGCCCGTGGTTGCCTGAATCATGAACGTGAGCCAAAGGAAGGCGCCCGGTGCAATGAGCGCCATCGCGTTCATCGTCAAACCGGTCAAGCCCAGGGTTGGTTTCATCTCAGCAGTGGTCTTCTCAGCCATGTACATTCTCCTTTTGATCAAGTAATCGTCATGCCCGTAATGACCAGCAAGATAACCTTCGGAAGTTCTGGCGCCGCGCCTGCCGGGAAATCACGGCTGAATGTACCTAAGGATGAAGCTCCTTCAAATCGAAAGCGTAGATCAACCCGCCCTCTACCGTGTCCTGTTGGTCCACGGGCATCGCGTCCCTGAACAGCCTCGGAAGATGTGGCGCTGCACAATTTGTTCATGGGCGGTGTTCTCACCTTCTTCCCCCTCAGTCAGGGCCTGTTAATCAGTTTTGAAATCCTTTGACCTGTTGACCAGCAAGGTGACATTACAGTGATGATTAATTCCGGTCAAACAAATAGATTTTCTTTAATGCATAAAAATCGCTTGGCCAAAGACAATTTTTGGCGGCGATAAAAAATGCTTGCACTCAGAAGGTTCCCGCCGATATGAACAAGATCGAGTTTTCGCCCTGCTCGCCGGGCAGGTACCCAGCCACCGTGTGGCCATGCTGCTGAAAGAGCGCGGCATCGACTTCAAGCCCCACGATGATTATCTCCAGGAAGTGCGTCTGGGCGGCGGTGATCAGGAGTTGATGACAGCGCTCAAGAACGCCAAGGTAACGAAGCCGATAAAAGTTGACCCGACTCCCCAGGCACGGGTGGCGAAGACCCGGCAACACGCCGCACGCGGAGCGAAACTCGCACGGAAAGGCCAGTACGCAGAGGCCGAGCAGGAATGTCGCGCGGCCTACATGCTTGACCCCAAGAACGCGACCTATAAGCAGAATTACGAGCGCCTGTTGCAGCAGGTGAATAAATGATGAGCGGGAGCCACAGTCAGGGTTCGTCCGAGCGTTGGCTTTTCATAGGCCAACGAAGCGGGTAAAAGCCGCGGACCTTAAGAAGTAGAGTAGGAGAAGAGGCGATGCAGAGCACGACCCCCTCTCCCCTCGTCGAACCGGACGTG
>JBAVYG010000353.1:0-3802 GCA_049698675.1 Terriglobia bacterium | reverse complement strand
CAAGTGTTCAGGGCACTCACTAACAAATCCTCAGGGGTCCAAATGCCCTGGTCGCCTTTGAACTCCGGCGGGCTGGAGATTTCCAGGTCGGGCTTGCCCGCCGCCGAAGCCTTTATTCTGCGGGCTTGTTTCCACACGGCGTGGGTTTGGTAGCGGAAAGATTTCCGGGATTTCTTGGTTTCCATTTGCCCTCCATGTGTATCCCCGTCGCGTAAGCAGCAGGTCTGAGGTCACTTGCCTGAACTAGGCCGGACCGCCAATTTCCGGCGGCGCACAGCGCGGCCGTGAGGGTTCAAGGCTTTGTTAGATCGTCGCGGCATGGCGTGCCCCCACCCCTGCCCCTCCCCACGTGGGGAGGGGAGTCCATCTTCGGCGCGAATCCGCTTCAGTGCCGCCGCCACTTCCTTTTTGCCAGGAAGCGAAATGCCCTTAGCTTTGCACTTCTCGGCGCAACTGCGACAGCCTGGAATACAGTCAAGGGGGCGCGCAACCACGGGTTTGCCGGTGGCCGGGTCCCAATCAAAAACAGCAGCGGGGCAGAAGTTAAGGCACTCCAAGTCGGCGAGGCATGCGTCACCATTGATGGTGGGGAACCAGGGAAACCGCTCTCTCCGACTGCGACGTATCGACACCAAATTCTCTCCTAACCTGACGAGGAACCGGACCGGTCGCCCGCGCGAAGCGCTCAGTGGTGCTTTTCTTTGGCATGGACCCGTTCTGCAATTTTTTCACGCAGCCGGTCGAGGATTCCGTCATTCGTCGTATTGCGAATATCCATCGCCACGAAATGGTCTTGATCGAAACCTGTCTTGCGGAACACTTTCTGAAACAGCTTTTGTTGTGCTTCCACTTCGCACGCGCCCACGATGACGAGAGTGTCGGGGTCGTCTTCAGCGGAGCGGAGGACGTCCTCCATGACCCTGCTTCCTCCCGCCCCGCAAAGTTGCGGATGCACAATGGCGTAATCCACATCGAGCTCGGATTCGATTTCGAAGGGGAGCGTATTCATATCCGATTCTTTGAAAGACGGGGACAAGCCTTTGCAGTTGCAGATGAGCGTCTTGATTTTCACCGGACTCCTCCGAGGGATTCTGGACCAGAGTCCTCACCTTCCTTGGCGTCGTTGCGGAAGCCCGCTGTAGGGCGCTCCGAATCAGAGAGGCGCGACGGTCCTTCTGACTTCAACCTGCCATTTCCTTTGAGTTCCTGCAAGTTTTGCGCATCCGCCTGAAGCTCCGGGAAGAAAGGAACAATCTCGCTCAGGAACTTGTGCAGAGGGTAGTTGAGGAACGGCGCACGAGACAGGGAATAGCAGACTCTGGTCCCTTGCCGCCGGGTGCGGACCAAATTCGCGGCGCGCAAGATGGCGAGATGACCGGAAACGCGAGGTTGCGAAAGGCCCAGCACCTTTTGTAAGTCGCGAACGCAGAGGCTTTGAGCGTCCAAAAGGTTAACCATCCGCAGACACGTGGGATCGG
Organism: Terriglobia bacterium; assembly: GCA_049698675.1. Classification (GTDB taxonomy): domain Bacteria; phylum Acidobacteriota; class Terriglobia; order UBA7540; family UBA7540; genus CAVROP01. The sequence continues at coordinate 2,324 of JBAVYG010000353.1, read as the reverse complement.
ACAGGGCCTTGAATAGATAAGTCAATTGTTTCAAAGGAAACGGCATACCCATTTTGTAGCATATGTGTTGCCATATACACCATCCCTCAAGACAACAGTGGCAGGTCATTCTTCCGCAGGTCGGGCTTTGTGTCGTTGGTGAGCCGGGCCTCCAATCCTTTACCCCCACCTCTCAGAGTCATTTCCCGCAGCACCTGGGTTGATGGCCGCAACCTCCCCCAGCTACGCCGGCTCTGCGACTTGCCGCTTCTTGACCAGCTTGGGACTGTCTGATAGGCTTTGCTCAGTTGTGAGCTGAACAAGGTCCCAGGGTAGCTGGGATAGTTCTCTGTCAAATGCAGGAGGTACCTACCGTGGAAAATCCGAAAGACAACAACCGAGACGCTTTTTCCCGCCGGGAATTTGTCAAGACGGGGGTTGCCGGAGCTGTGGGCATTACTCTAGGCTACCAGGTTCCCGCTTCGGCCAAGGCCCACCCCGCTGAGGAACTCGCCGCACCCTATAACCCGCGGACTTTTGCGGCCATGCCCACGCGCAACCTGGGAAAGACGGGCTACCGGGTCGGCATCTTCAGCCTGGGCGGACAAGCCACCATCGAGCAGCCAAACATGGAAGACGAATCCGTAGCCATCATCAACCGTGCGATTGATCTGGGGGTGAATTATATCGACACGGCGGCTTCCTATGGTGGCCCGGATCAGTGGAGCCAGAAGTACATTGGCAGGGTGATGAAGACACGCCGCAAGGAAGTCTTCCTGACAAGCAAAACCCACCTGCGCACCTACGATGGAGCGATGAGGCTGCTTGAAGGCAGCCTGAACCAACTCAATACTGACCATCTCGATTTATGGCAACTCCATCACATCACCACCACCGATGAGCTGGACAAAGTCTTTGCCCAGGACGGGGCCATCCACGCCTTGGAGAAAGCCCGGTCTGAAAAGGTGGTGCGCTTCCTGGGCATTACGGGTCATGCCGACCCCCACGTTCTGGCTGACGGCCTGCGCCGGTACAAGTTCGATACGATTCTTATGGCCGTCAATGCCGCCGACCGGCACTATCTGAGCTTTATTGAACACCTGCTGCCGCTGGCTCTCGAACAGCAACTGGGGATCATCGGTATGAAGATCCCCGCCCGCGGGCGAATGCTCGCTAACTGGACACCACCGCCGCTGGACCAGCAACCAGAATTTGAGCGAGGGGCGACTCGCCCTGGAACCCTCACCATGAAAGAGGCCCTCGAGTACGTGCTGTCGCTTCCGGTGAGCACGGTGATCGTCGGCTGCAACAACGTGGCGCAACTCGAGGAAAACGTCGCCATCGCCAAAGCATTCACTCCGCTTCCTGACTCGACGCTGGCCGAGATACACGCGAAGACGGAGGTTATCAAGCGCCAAGCTCTCTTCTTCCGCACTTGGGTGTGAGGAGAGGCGTTGCAGTTCAGCCCTGCCCAGCGCACCGGCAGAACCTGATAAGCCGCATGACGGAGAAATCCAAGCGCGCCGGCACAATTCGAACCGAGTCGGTCTGCCGGCACTATCCGATGGGCGACGCGGTGATCCGCGCTGTTGACGGAATCTCGCTCGAGGTAGGGGCAGGCGAATTCGTGGCGCTGCTCGGCAGTTCGGGCTCGGGGAAGTCATCTTTGCTGAATTTGATTGCCGGACTTGACCGCCCGACCTCGGGGGCCGTCATCGTCAACGGGGACAACCTGGCGGAGATGTCGAGCGAAGAACTCTCCCGCTACCGGCGGCACAGTGTAGGAATGGTCTTCCAGGCTTTTAACCTGGTCGGCACCATGACGCTCCTCGAGAATGTCGAGTTGCCCATGCGGTTTGCAGAAACGGAGCGTGGCCCGCGGCTGGCACTGGCGCGCGAAGCCTTGCAGCGCGTGGGCCTGGGGGGGCGTCTGACGCATCGTCCCAGCCAACTCTCCGGCGGTGAGCAGCAACGCGCGGCGCTCGCCCGGGCGCTGGCGAACCGCCCCAGCCTGCTCCTGGCCGATGAGCCCACTGGCAATCTGGACAGCCGCACGGGAAACGAGATCCTGGACCTGCTCCATGAGTGCAACAAACAGTTCGGCATGACGCTGCTGCTGGTGACCCACGAGCGCTCGCTCGCGGAGCGCTACGCCGAACGCCTGGTCTTCCTGGCCGATGGCAAAGTGGTCGGTGAACAAGCTAGGTGAGGGGTTACTTGGTTATGTCGGCCCATCTGACCCCTCCCCGCCATGCAAGTGACCCCTCACCCGGCCCGCGCCGGCTGGTAAAAGCGCCGGTCGCGGTCCACCCTCTCCCCTTGGGAGAGGGCAAAGGTCCAATTCC
>JBAVYG010000352.1:0-2226 GCA_049698675.1 Terriglobia bacterium | reverse complement strand
GGCTCGTCGTAAGCGCCCTTAACCAGCCGGATGCGGGCTCCGGACTTCAGCAACTCTTCAACGTCCTTGTCGCTGCGGTAAAGATAGGATTGGATGACGATGCCCGCCACATGGCGGGGCGCACTCACAGTTCGGAAAACCCGGAGCGTCGCTTCGGTGAAGGCCGAACCCTCCATATCCACGCGCACAAAGTTGTGGTACTTGGCGGCGCACTCGCAGATCAACCTCAGTTGACGGCACGCCAACCCTTCATCCATCGCCAAGCCCAGTTGAGTGAGCTTGACGGACACGTGGGAATTCAAGCCTTCCACCGCGAGCCTATCAAGGATGTGGACGTAAGCCTGGCAAGCAGCTTCAGCTTCCGCGGCTTGCTGCACGCTCTCACCCAGCAGGTCGAGGGTCACCATAAACCCTTCGGCGTTCAACCGCCGGATCACTCGGAGCGCGTCTTCCAATTCTTCACCGGCAATGAACCGCGCGGCCATGCGGCGGCCCAAGGCGTGGCCTGTGAGGATCTTCTTGGGGGTTTGTTTCTCGGAAAGGTAAAGGAGAATGGAGCGGAGCATAAGTGCAGGTCCCAGGTGTCAGGTTTCAGGTGTCAGCTTACAGGTTACAGGGAACAGGGAATAGGGAACAGGGGACTGGGCACCCGTTATCTTTGGTCCCCGTCCTCTTTCAACCTGCTGCGGAGCGAGGTTAGCATCTTGCTAACTTCCGTCACCAATGCAAAAGCTGTTGAGGCTTCGGCTTGGCTAATATACTTCAGCCGCACGGCGAGCATGAGAAACGTTTCCGTTTCCATCAGGGAGCCCTTTGCCACCGACAGGAAGTTGGCATAGTCCCGTTTCGTCCCCCGCGCGTTTCCTTCCGCGATATTGGCGGGTACAGAAGCTGCGGCTCGAGTAGTCTGCGAACCAAGACAATACGTCTCCTTCGGAGGAAACCTCGCTGCTAATCCGTAAACGACCTCGGCAAGGTCCATCGCCTTCTGCCATACAATGAGATCCCGGTGGGACTGAATGATCGCCATGCCCTTTCCCCTGTAACCGTGCCCCTATTCCCTGTTCCCTATTCCCTGCCGCCTGCTGTTCAGCCTTCAGCTTCCAGAAATCTCTCGGCGTCAATGGCCGCCATGCAGCCGGAACCAGCCGCGGTGATGGCCTGCCGATAAACGTGGTCCTGGACGTCACCCGCGGCAAAGACGCCCGGCACGCTGGTCTTGCTTCCGTCGTGCGTAATCAGATAACCCACTTCGTTCATCTCGAGCTGCCCGCGGAACAAAGAGGTATTGGGCGAATGGCCGATTCCCATGAACACCCCGTCGCAGCTCTTGATGGTTTCATCGCCGGTCTTGGTATTCTTTAGCTTAATTCCCGTGACTTCGCCTCGATTTACGTCCAGGACGTCCGCCACCAGCGAATCCCAGATGAAGTTGATCTTTGGATTGTGATAAAGCCGGTCCTGCATGATTTTGGAGGCGCGTAACTGGTCGCGGCGGTGAATAATACTCACTTGCGTGGCATAGCGCGTGAGGAACATCGCCTCTTCCGCAGCCGTATCGCCGCCTCCCACGACCACCACCTCTTTGCCACGATAGAAATATCCATCGCAGGTTGCGCAGGTCGATACGCCGTGGCCAAGCAGTTTGCGCTCCGATTCCAGTCCCAGCATTTTTGCTGAAGCGCCGGAAGCAATGATCAGCGTGCGCGCTTCGACCATCTCGCCCCCCAGGTCAATCATAAAGGGGCGAAGGGAAAGGTCAGCGCCACTAACATAGCCTTCCATGAACTCGGCGCCAAATTCGGCAGCTTGGTTCTGCATCCGTTCGATCAGCTCCGGCCCTTGCACCCCTTTGGCAAAGCCGGGGAAATTCTCCACCAAAGTCGTCAAGGTCAATTGTCCACCGGCTTCCAGCCCCCGGATAACCAGCGGCTTCAAATTGGCGCGCGCGGCATAAATCGCTGCAGTCAATCCCGCGCATCCTGAACCCATAATCACCACATTTCGCATTGCCTATGCTTCTCCGATACTTGCTGGCTTACCGGCAGTCGCCTATCTTACTCCCGGGAAGCGACTTCGTACAGCATGTTTTGCGCGCCTGTCGCAGCAATATGAGAAGTTCCTATTCCAGCAAAGTAGAAAGTTCCTGTTGAAAACCGGCAAACTGGCCGGATGAGCAAACAGGAGATGCTGGTGATGAGCACGAAGGAACGGGATCGGTTAAAG
>JBAVYG010000351.1:0-9082 GCA_049698675.1 Terriglobia bacterium | reverse complement strand
ACCGCCACGAGAAAGCAGAGTCAAGAAAAACTTAACCTAGTAGTACTAGCAGGATGCTGAAAAACCCTTGAACGCTGTCATTCTGAGCGGAGCGAAGAATCCCGGCATTTGTAAAATCAAGGAGCTACCGAGATCCTTCGTCGCCTGCGGCTCCTCAGGATGACAGGCGAAAGAGTTTTTCAGCATTCTGCTAGGCTAGCTGTCGACCGCCTGTCTCGCCAGCGTTCTGATTATGTTCTCCAGTATCCGATCGGCGGCAGGGTCTATGTCCAAATGTTCCGCAAGGTGAAGAGTTCAGCACGAGCGTGCCTTAGCCGTAGGAAACGGAAAACAAGTCGGAAGTGTAGGGGGCATCGACGGCCAAGCTGAATTCGACCACGGCGCGCTCAACGTGGACCAGTTAAGGCTGGCCAGTCATCAACCTGTGGTTACCAAGAATCTCGTCCATGTTGAATCAATTGATGTTGGCGCGGTTCCGCTGGTAAGCTCTCATTCCTATGTTCAGTCTGTTGGTTTCTGCCTTTGTTCCTCTTTCCGGACGCGGGTCGCTTTGCAATTGGAGATCCTCGCTCTGCGCCACCAAATCAATGCGCTGCGGAGGTCGCAGCGCGGGCGTGTTCACCTGAGGACAGCGGATCGCCTCTTCTGGACATGGCTTATGCACTTTTGGTCAGGTTGTCGCTGTGCCCTCGCCATGGTCAAGCCGGAAACGGTGATCGCCTGGCACCGCAAGGGATTTCGGCTGTATTGGACTTGGAAGAGTAGACGAGGTAGGCCGGGAAGACCTCAAGTGTCTCGTGAAGTTCGAGACCTCATCCGGAAGATGAGCCTGGCGAATCCGCTCTGGGGAGCACCGCGCATCCATGGCGAGCTCTTGAAGATTGGGATTCAACTATCTCAAGCCACCGCGGCCAAGTACATGGAGCGTCACCGAAAACCACCTTCCCAGACCTGGCGTACGTTCCTCGACAGTCACTTGAAGCAACTGGTCTCCACGGATTTCTTCGTGGTGCCAACGGTGAACTTTCGTATCCTCTTTGTTTTTGTGGTTTTGGCCCATCATCGGCGCCGCGTGATTCACTTCAACGTCACTGCCCATCCCACCTCGGAATGGACAGTCCAACAAATCGCGGAGGCCTTCCCTTGGGACTCGGCCCCACGCTACCTGCTCCATGATCGCGACAGCATCTATGCCGACGTCTTCCGGCAAAGGGTCCGAGGCATGGCGATTCGCGAAGTCCTGACGGCCCCCAGATCGCCATGGCAGAATCCCTACGTGGAGCGCTTGATCGGATCCATCCGACGGGAATGTCTGGACCACCTAATCGTGTTCAACGAATCGTCTCTGCGACGCACGCTCAAATCGTATTTCGATTATTACCACGGGGCGCGCACGCACTTGTCGCTGGAGAAAGATGACCCGGAGACCAGACCGGTTCAAGCGCCGGAGCTGGGGCCGGTCGTTGAACTGCCGGAGGTCGGCGGACTGCATCACCGCTGCGAACGGCGGGTGGCTTGAACGATCTTTCTTGGGCAGAGGAAGGATGCTTTCCGACCGAGGTCGACCGAGGTCCGCGAAGACTCCGGCCCCTGGGAAGAGGAGCTTCCTCGAGTTCCCGCCGCCATGAAATCTGTAGCCCGTACCTGCTCAGCAACTCCCTCGACTCGTTGACGCCCCTGTGAATTAGCCGCTCTTTGTGGTCGATCGAGCTTTTGGCTCACGCTCTGCTTACAAACCACCCCCCAACGCGTCAAAAGAGACAGCGTCAAGTGGAATTGTGCCTGACTGCGAAGCAGTGGGCAGGGGGTCTCGATTCTACCGGAACCTGCAGCAACTCATGTTCGTAGGGAAATTGGGAGGTCCGTAATGCAAAAGCTCTTCAGCAATCTTCGCTACGCGGTGCGACAGTTCCGGCGGTCGCCTATCTTTACGGCAGCGGCCGTACTCACCCTGGCTTTGGGAATCGGCGGAACCACGGCAATATTCACCTTGGTTCATGCGGTGATGCTGCGATCCCTGCCGGTGTCTGATCCTGGGAGACTCTACCGCATCGGCGAGGGCGACGATTGCTGTGTGGAAGGGGGACCGCAGAACCGCTGGGGATTTTACTCATTCCCGCTGTATGAGCGGCTGAAGGCGGAAACGCCTGAATTTGAAGAGGTGGCGGCTTTCCAGGCGGGCGGTTGGCTCCAGAGCGTGCGGCGCCAAGGCGAAGCACCCGCGAGGCCTGTGCGTTCGGAGTACGTCACCGGTAATTATTTCTCAATGCTTAGAGTGAAGGCCTTCGGTGGGCGACTCCTTAGCCCTGACGATGACAGGCCAGGTGCTCCGCCGGTGGCTGTGCTCAGCTATCGTATCTGGCAGGCCAACTATGGCGGCGATCCTTCCGTAGTGGGTTCAGCCTTCATCGTGGAAGACCATCCGTTTACTGTGATCGGAGTGGCTCCGCCCGGATTCTTTGGTGAAACGCTCCAAAGCGACCCTCCCGATCTTTGGCTCCCCGTGCAGCAGGAGCCCATGGTCGACGGTGCAGGCACACTCCTGCACCAGTCCATATCCGCATGGCTGCGCGTGATCGGCCGCCTGAGGCCGGGAGCTTCGATTAACGGGATGTCTCCGCACCTCACTGGGGTGCTGCGGCAATGGTTGCAACATGATTCCGGGTATCCAGCCAACTGGATGCCGGACGTGATCCGAGCGCTTCCCAAGCAGGTGATTAACATCGTCCCCGCAGGCGCTGGCGTGGCCGTGATGAAGGAAGAGTACGGTCGAAGCCTTCAGATCCTGCTCTCCGTTTGCGGCCTGGTGCTGTTAATTGCCAGCGCCAATGTGGCGAACCTGTTACTGGCACGCGCCGTAACGCGCCGTGGACAAACCGCAGTGCGCCTGGCCCTTGGCGCCAGCTCGCGGCAGATTATTGGGCAGGCTCTCACGGAAAGCGTCCTGCTGGCAATAGGAGGCGGCATTGTCGGACTCCTGGTGGCCGTGGGTGGCGCCCGCCTGCTGCTCACGCTTGCCTTTCACAGCTCGCACTTCCTACCGATCAGCCCCATGCCCTCTTTCATGGTCCTGGCGTTCGCCTTCGCTTTGGCCCTGATAACGGGAGTCATTTTTGGCACCGTTCCGGCATGGTTTGCCACTCGTACTGATCCCGCGGAAGCCTTGCACACGTCGAGCCGCAGGACCAGCGATCGTTCCTCTCTCACCCGCCAAGGGTTGCTGATCATGCAGGCTACATTGTCGGTGGTGCTGGTGGCTGGGGCAACGTTGCTGGCTCGGAGCCTCAACAAGCTACAACATCAGGATTTTGGATATCAAGTTCGCGGGCGCGTGCTGGTGGAGATGCACAATCCGCCGGCCACCTACACCGAGGCCAAGCTGGCCGCGCTCTACCGCGAGCTCGAGGAACGCCTAAATCGTCTGCCTGGAGTGCAAGGAAGCGGGCTGGCGCTCTATAACCCGCTCACCGACAACTGGGGCGAAATGGTTTACGTCGCCGGCCATCCTGCTCCCAAGATGAACGAGGAATCCGAATCGTCATGGGACCGCGTGAGCTCCAATTATCTTCAGAATTTCGGCATACCGGTTTTGCGTGGCAGAGCTTTCACCGCCGCCGACAACGAAACTACGGAGCCGGTGGCCATCGTGAATGAAGCTCTCGTTAAGCGCTTTTTCAAGAGCAACGAAGACCCGGTGGATCAGTACTTCGGCCTAGACTTCCCTGAGAATGCCGGCACATTCCGCATCGTGGGCGTCGTGCGGGACGCCAAGTTTGCGGGCTGGGGGTTATACAGGCCGGCGCGGCCCATGTTCTACGTCCCGCTGGCTCAAAATGTGAACTATAAACAGGATCTGATGAAGGCCATCGAGCTGCGCTCGCATTTTATAGGCGGCATGATGTTGGTGACCAGCACCCCTCCCGGCGTGCTCGAGCCGCTGCTGACAAGGACATTAGCGGAACTTGATCCCAACCTCACCATCGTCAGCGTCAGGACTATGGAGCAGCAGGTTGCTCTCTCCTTCGATCAAGAGCGTGCCGTTGCCAGCCTGGCAGGCTTGTTCGGGATGGTCGCTCTCCTGCTGGCCGCAGTTGGAGTGTACGGCGTGACGGCCTACACGGTGGCGCAACGCACCAATGAAATCGGCATCCGCATGGCGCTGGGCGCCGATCGCGCGAAAGTGATCAAATTAGTGTTGCGCGGAGCCTTTAAGCGCGTGATGATTGGGCTGCTGCTCGGGTTGCCGCTGGCCATCGGCGCTGGACGTTTGATCTCAGCACAGCTCTATGGGGTTTCCAGTTGGGATCCATTTGCCCTGACCCTGGCTGCGAGCGCCCTCGGCACTTGCGCCTTCTTCGCAACCATAATTCCAGCCTTCCGCGCAGCGGCTATTTCGCCCGTGGACGCACTGAGGATTGAATAGCGATTCGAGGAGTTGGCATGGGAATGCACCCGCTCGACCGCAGAGAGTTTCTGCTGATGGGCGCCGGCTTGCTGGCGGGCGCCGGTACACGCACCGAGACCGCCTCGAAATCCGTGGTCAGCATTGTGCGTATTCAGAATGATAAAGTCGGAATGGCCGTCGAGAAGGCGATTGACCTTCTTGGTGGTATCATACAGGTTACGAAGGGCATCGACACGGTGATGCTTAAGCCCAATCTCGTTTCCACACAGGTGGAGGCGACCACGAAGCCCGCCGTAGTTCGAACCCTCGCGGAAATGATGCAGCGCGCGGGCAACGAGGTGTCAATCGGCGAGGGCTCGGCGGCCGCGCCCAAATTCAATGCTGTGGGGTCGGAAGTATTTCGGACGCGCAAGCGCGAGATCCTTGATCCCATGCAGCAGTATGTGTTCGAACAGCTCGGATATGCGGAACTCGCCAAGTCCCTGCACGTTCCGCTGGTCAACTTGCACTCCGGCGAATTGGTGGAGGTCGCTGTTCCAGGAGCGTTCGTTTTCGACAAGCTCACGCTTCATCAAAGTCTGACCCAGGTCGATCTTCTATGCTCCGTGCCGATGATGAAGACGCACCAGCTTGCCACGGTGACTCTCGGCATGAAGAACCTCGTCGGGGCATTTCCGGGGACCGTGTATCAGTCCGTTCGCGGCCATATGCATGACCTCGGCTCGAAAGTAGAGCCCACGGGCGCGTCCGCTGTAGTTGTGGACATGGTGCGCGCAAATAAGCTGGGCCTCGTGGTAGTGGACGGCTCGATGGCGATGGAAGGTAACGGGCCGTCGACGGGCCAGACGTTCAAGATGAACGTAATCGTGGCTGGCACAAACTCCCTGGCCACGGATATGGTGGCGGCCAACCTGATGGGATTTGAGCCGCAAGAGATCCCGACTTTCTTTTGGGCGAACAAGGCCGGCATGAAACCCACCTCCCTCCATGAGATCGAGATCCGCGGCGAGCCGCTCGAGCGCGTGCGCCGCCCATTTGCCAAGCCCCAGCTTTACACCTGGAACGCGATCCGTTCGGTGTGGGGCGCAAAAGAAATATAAAATCAACCAGCAGAGGTGATCGGTCCCGGTGTCATCTATATGCCGATCCCTATTCGCCGCGGAGGGCCACCATGGGATCGACTTTGGCTGCCCGGCGGGCCGGGAGCCAGCAGGCGAACAGCGCGGTGGCAACGAGCATAGCGGGTGCAAGGGTAAAGGCGACGGGATCCACCGGACTGACGTGGTAAAGCATGCCGCTGAACGCGCGGCCGATGCCGAGCGCGAGCAGGAAGCCCAGCGCCGCGCCTCCCAGCGTCATGAGCAGGCCTTCGCGGAGGATCATGCGCAGCACTGCGCCCGACTCAGCGCCGAGCGCCCTGCGGATGCCGATCTCGCGCGTGCGGCGGACCACCGCGTAAGCCATGACCCCGTAGACGCCCACGACGGCGAGGACCAACGCCAGACCGCCAAAGAGGGAAACCATCGCGGCGGCGGCCCGGAAGATCCAGAGCTGCATGTTGTTGTCGAAGTGCTGGCGGAAGGTTTTCACCGTGAAGACCGGCACGCCGGGCGCAGCGGAGCGAACCTCGCGGCGAAGGAGTTCAAATAAGGCAGCGTCGGCTCCGGCCGCGCTTGGCGCGGCGCGCACATGGAAGAAGACGTTGCTTCGGAAATCTTGCGCGAAGGGCACGTAAATTTGGCCGCCGACCCCCGGCTGGAAAAGTTCCCAGCGGGTAGCGGGCACGATCCCGACAATCTCGACCGATGGGGGGTCCTGGGCGCGTCTGGGGACGTCGTCGCTGACGCCTATGGCGCCGCTCCCTCCGCCGCCGGCCGTGGCAGTGCCGCTTTCGGCCCATTGGATGCGCTGGCCCAGCGCGTCGCCCTCGGGCCAGAGCTCTTTCGCGAGCACCTCGTCGACGATGGCCACGGGCGGGGCGCCTGGAGTCTCGGCTTCGATCTTGCCAAACGCGCGGCCGCGCAGCAGCGGCAGACCCATGGTCGCGAAGTAATCAGCCCCCACGCTGCTCCAGCGGGCTTTGAAGGCCAGGCCCTCGGCGGCGGTGGTGGGGTGAGTGTCGGGGCCGGACTTCGCCCCAGCGCGCTGTATGGGACGGTTCAGGGTGAGGAGGCCGAAGGACACAGTGGAGGCGATGCTGGCGGCCTGCACCCCGGGCAGCGCGGCGAGACGGTCGCATGCAGCGCGATAAAGCGGGAGGCTGCGGGTTTGGTCGTAGCCACCGAGACTGGCGTCGGCCTCGATAAGAATGGTGGAATCGGCCTTGAAGCCGGTTTCGACGCGGCCGGCCTTGAGCGCGCCACGGATGAAAAGTCCGGCAGCAGTGAGCAGGCCGAGCGAGAGGGCGATTTGCGCCACGACGAGGGGATTGCGCGGCAGCCAGCGGTGGCGGCGCGGGGCGGAATCCTCGGCCGCCTGCTCCTTAAGATCGGCGACTAGGTCGGCGCGCGTCAGCTTGAGCGCGGGTCCCAGGGCGAAGAATAGCGTGGCGAGGGCGCAGAAGCCGAGGGTGGCCACGAACACGGCGGGATCAGCGCCGCCGCGGAGAAATACGGGCACCGGCATTCGAGCGCCCAGGGAGGCCGCCAGCAGATCGGAGGACAGGAGACCAATCAGGAAGCCTCCGGCCCCGCCCGCGAGTGAAAGCAGGAGGCCTTCCGTCAGGAGTTGCCGGATGATGCGGCCGCGGCCGCCACCCAGCGCCAGGCGGATGGCGATCTCCTTGCGGCGCGCCAAGCCCCGCGCGAGCAGTACGCCCGCAAGATTGAGGCAGGCGACGAGCAACACGATGGCGGCCAAGGCAAACAGCATGAGGCCGATCACGGTGAGGCCGCTCTCCTCGAAAGGGGTCCCCCCCGTGTCCAAACGGGGCAGGGGGCGGATGATGAAAGTCTGATCCTTCTGCTCAACCGGCAGGGCCCTTTCGAGATTGGCGGCGACGGTTTGGAGGGCAGCCCCTGCGGCGGCGGCGGTGACGCCGGGCTGGAGGCGTCCCACGAGGAGGAGAGCATAGCCATCGCGCCGTTCGAGGGTGTGCTTAGCTTGGGCCACGAAATCGTTCATGAGCAGGTCGTAATCGCCCAGGGGGAAGTAGAGCTCGGGCCCGAAGATCATCATCGTTCCGGTGAAATGCTCCGGCGCGATGCCGACCACTGTGAAGGGGCGCTCGTTGACGCGGATGGTCTTGCCGACGAGTTGAGGGTCGAAGCCGGTGTTCTTCCAGTAAAGATGGCTGGCGATGACGACGGGGACGGCGCTGCCGGGGGTTTCTTCCTCGGGGAGGAACGCGCGGCCCCGCAGCAGCGGAACTTCGAGCGTGCGGAAATAGTTAGAGCTAACGATGGCAACGAACGTACGGCGGGAGGTTTCGCCCTCACCGAGGCTGACCATGGCCATGTTGTGAGCCAGCACGCCGGAAAAGACGGCTCTCGCCGCACTCCGTTCGCGGATGTCGGTGTAGGTGGGATAAGAGAACGGGCGGAAGTTACTGGGATGTTTCTTGTCCTGCGTGTAGAGCTGGACGACCTGCGCCTCGTGGGGGTAGGGCCGCGGGCTGAAAATAAAGTCGTAGACAATGCTGAAGATGGCGGTATTGGCCCCGACGCCCAGCGACAACGTAAGCACCGCCACGGCGGTGAAGCCGGGCGACTTGGCCAGAGTGCGGAGCGCGAAACGGACGTCCTTGGCAAAGTCCTCCAGGAAGCGCCCAACCCGTATGGCGCGGACCTCCTCCTTGACTTGCTCCACGCCGCCGAGTTCGAGGAGCGCCTTTCGCCGGGCTGCCGAGGGCGAGAACCCGTCGTTGATCTTCTCCTGCGTCAGGAGTTCCACGGAGAACCGGAGTTCATCGTCCAATGCCTGCTCGACCTTGCGCTTGCGCAAGAGGTTTCGGAACAAACTCAGGATTCGCCTTGGCATGATGCCTCCCGTCTGGACTCAGGTGGATTGAACGGCGGCCGTCATGATCTTGACCACCTGCTTCCAATCCCGCTCTTCGACCTTGAGTTGTGTGCGCCCGGATGAAGTCAGCCTGTAGTATTTGGCCCGGCGATTGTTTTCTGACGTGCGCCACTCGGCTTCCACCCATCCCCTCGCCTCCATGCGGTGCAGGGAGGGGAAGAGCGAACCGAAACTCACCTGAAAGGCTCCCTTGGTGATTTGCGTGACGCGTCGGGAGATGCCAACTCCATGCAAAGGTTCCAGGGACAGCGCTTTCAATACCAGCAGATCAAGAGTTCCACGTAGAAGATCGGTTCTTTTTTCGCCCATGGCGTCCTCTTATCGGAATACGATAGCAGTCACCCAAAAGTTCCAAAGAACCTCGAAAACGCCCGTTTGGGCCCGACAAGAGTTTCTCACACCGGCGCGCTACTTGATGGACGTATGTCGGCAACCCGGGCACGTGCTGAGGACCATCAACACCCCAGATGGTGCAATGACTCCCCTGAAACGTTAGAAAATTATCAGACGCACCTCGCGCACTTGGGTTTTGCGGGTGTTTATGGGAATTGGCGCTGAACGTGAGGAGCGAGATTATTTGGAACAAAGTAACCCACGGCGGACTGCGTGATTCTTAGGTTCATGTGAATCAAGAGGCCGAGTGCTTTCGAACACTTT
>JBAVYG010000350.1:0-3792 GCA_049698675.1 Terriglobia bacterium | reverse complement strand
AGGGTAGATTCAGTGCCCAGGAAGCATCCCTGTACGCCGACAGCCGGAAGGCGGTGACTGATTTCGCCGCCAAAATCCTCTGGCTGCTCGAGAATCCCGATGAAAGAAAAAGGATGGGCGCGTTCGGACGCAGAAGGGTTGAAGAAGAACTGGCTTGGGATTATTCCGTCAAGAATCTGCTCGCAGCCTATCAGAGGGCCTTCAGCAAAAGGGCACAGTGATCGTCCTGCTGTCGATCCACTGATCCGCCGCACTCGCCAAGTTACCCGGCGGAAGCTTCCCGCCGAAGAGAAGAAGCGCATCGTGCTAGAAAAGATCCGGGGAGAGGTTGCGGTCTCGACGGAATGACTGAAAAAGCTGTGCATACCCCCTGCTCACATCCAGATGCGTGGCGAGTGAAGAAGGGTTGGTGTCGTTCTCAGGTTGAGCAGAATATCCATGCGGCTAGATCTACGGCCGACTCCGAACCTGCCTTTGCCCGAGGGCTGAGGGTTCTCCTATGTCTGTGATGCACACCGTGGAACCAAGTAACCGAGTGATTGTCGATCACTTTCGATGCCCTGATGATTTTATGAATATAGGGGTTTGGGGGGAGCTATCTCGGGAACCAGGGTTCTTTAGGTTCGGGAGCGAGCTGATCTGCTACGGGAAGTCTTCCGCTTTTGTTCCATCCCGGTCCATTGAGGGGAATTTACACGACGCTCTGGACTACGCCCAGGTTTCGCAAGGAGCTGTGTCCCTTCCTTTTCATGTGTCCGAGGTTGTCGAAGCCCTCCGCCGGGAAAAATACACCAGCGCTCTAGGGCATGGGGTGCGCAACTGGTCGCAGCGCCGCATTTTCCGGATGGGTTACTACGCAGCCCGGCCATTGCTGCCGGTCTCGGTTCGCAGGCATCTTCAAAGGCTTTCATTGCACGGATGGCACAAACACCCTTTTCCTCGCTGGCCGGTGGATACGACCGTCGAGCAGATTCTTGAATCCATTGTCGTATTGATCCTCCGGGAGAGGAAGGACCAGACTATACCCTTTATTTGGTTTTGGCCGGAAGGTAAGCAGGCCTGCGCCCTAATGACTCACGACGTCGAGACGACGGTCGGCAAGGATTTTTCCGAAGCCATCATGGACGTTGATGACTCCTTTGGGATCAAGGCGTCATTCCAAGTTATTCCGGAACGCCGGTATAGGGTTTCGGGGAGCTACCTCACCAGCATCCCCCAACGCGGATTTGAGGTGAATGTCCAGGACCTGAATCACGATGGACGGCTATTTGACAGTTATGAGACGTTCCAACGCCGGACGAAAGTCATCAACAAGTATGCCGGCCTTTTCAAGGCACGTGGGTTTAGGTCGGCCGTCCTGTATCGGAACGCTGATTGGTTGAACTCGCTATGCTTTGAATATGACATGTCGATTCCCAATGTTGCCCATCTCGACCCCCAGGGTGGTGGATGCTGTACGATTTTTCCCTTTTTCGTTGGAGATATCCTGGAAATCCCAGTGACGACGACCCAGGACTATACGCTTTTCCACATTCTCCGAGACTATTCCCTTGATCTCTGGAGAGAGCAGACCAGCCGCATCCTCGAGAGGCATGGAGTAATGAACTTCATAATCCATCCGGATTACGTGACCCGGGATCAGGAAATGCAGGTGTTCAAGGACCTCCTCGCTTATCTTGCCGAGTTGCGTGCCAAGGCTGGCCTATGGATTCCGCTGCCAAATGAGCTCAACCAATGGTGGAGGCAGAGGAGCCGGATGCAAATTGTCAAAAGCGGAAACGGTTGGGAGATTGTGGGAGAAGGCAAGGAACGAGCGCGACTCGCTTACGCGAGATTGGAGAATGGGAAGCTGATTTATGACTTCTGAATTTCAGCCGCTCCCGCGAAGGACGTTTCTCAGAGGAATGGGACTGTGCTTCCACCTTACCGTCACTGTATAAACACCTAGACGGCAATTACAGTTCCGCTGAATTGGTTTTCCTATCGTTTGGAGTCTCAGGATGACTCCTCCGTAACGTAGGGTTGCGCCAAGTACAATCACCTGCGGTGTTTTCCGAGGATAGGGACCTGCATCATGCTAACAAGAGTACCGACTTCCGATAGTCGTGCCGTCGGCTTTCGCGCCCATTCATCAGACGAGGAAGTCGTGACCATCCGGGAGAGGAGATTTACTCGACCAGCCACTTACTATCGAAGATCCTGGGGTTTGAACCTCAACCGAACAAGGCAATCGTAGGACGGAATGCCTTTGCGCACGAAGCAGGCATTCATCAGCATGGCGTCCTCAGCAATCCGCTGTGCTACGAAATCATGACGCCGGAAACGGTGGGAGTGCCACCTAACCGCATCGTGCTTGGCAAGCACTCAGGCCGGCACGCGCTTGCCCATAAATTCAAGGAAATGGGCCACGAACTTTCAGATGACGAGATCAACCGAATCTACCATGAATTTATCCGGCTCGCCGACTCCAGGAAGCACGTATACGAACAGGATCTATTGTCGATTCTCTTCGCAGGGTGCACTGAGATACCAACTTCCTGAAGACCTCCGGCACGCCGCCATCGGCTACGTCACGCCCCTGGCCAAGCGAGAGGAACGCGAACCGCAGATCTTCGGCGAGCGTTGTAGCGACTATATTGTTTACGCGGGTGAGCGCGGGCGATGGGGACATAGGGTGGCCCGCGTTGCCGACGCTTTTGACACTAACCCCGCACGAGTCCCCAATCTCAATCGATGGACCATTGGTTGGTGATGAACATGGACTCGTGGAGAAATTCCAAACAACACATAGTTTCGGAAGAAGGTAGAGGAGGGAGCGGATTGCATCTTGATGACCGCGGAAGCTGGCCGGCATCCTCGGACCCGCCTGAATCTCTTGGGGCAGAAGTCTACCAAATTGACCCTCTTGAGGACCGGCGTTGGCCTGAGTTCGTGGCCCGCCATCCACTTTCTAGTCTTTATCATTCTCAGCCGTGGCTGGAATCGTTGAAGCGGACTTATGGATATACGCCGGTGGCGTATACGACGTCGCCCGCGGGTTCCGAACTACGAAATGGTCTGGTTTTCTGCCGTGTCGAGAGCTGGCTTACCGGTCGCCGCATCGTGTCGCTGCCTTTCTCGGACCATTGTGAGCCGCTATTTGGGAGTGAGGACGAATTTGAGAAGCTGATCAGTATTCTGTTGCTGGTTTTCCAAAAGGAGCACTGGAAATACACTGAACTGAGGCCGCGGAGTACGATTGCTCAAGGGCCACGGGGGTTGCAGCCTTACAGACATTACTGTTTTCATTCCCTTGATCTTTCTTCCGGAGTGAAGGAATTATATTCGTCACTGCACAAGGATTGCATTCAGCGAAAGATCAGGCGTGCCGATAAGGAAAGGCTCGAATACCGGGAGGGGCGCTCGCCTGAGCTGCTGGCGATCTTCTACCGCCTTTTTGCAAAAATGCGGCAAAGACATGGGCTCCCACCGCAACCATTGGCGTGGTTCCTGAACCTCGCGGAATGTTTGGGGCCGGCCATGCAGGTAAGGATAGCGTTTCACCTGGGGCGCCCTGCAGCAAGCATTATCACGGTGGTCCACTGCAACACAATGACGTACAAGTACGGTTCTTCTGATCCTGAGCTTAATAAATTTGGGGGCATTCCATGGCTCTTCTGGAAGGTGATCCAGGAAGCTAAATCAACTGGGCTTCGCGAGCTTGACTTGGGCCGCTCGGACTGGAAGCACGTCGGTTTGATTACGTTTAAGGACAGGCTTGGTGCCAGACGCATCCCTGTAACCTATTGGCGC
>JBAVYG010000349.1:0-2315 GCA_049698675.1 Terriglobia bacterium | reverse complement strand
CATATGGCGGCGTAAAGCCGCCGCTACGCCTTTTTCCGCAGCCTGGAAAGCCCTGGGAAGAATGGCCCCACCCCCTTTTGTTCCTCCTCCCTCGCTTGGCGGGGGAGGGGGCGGGGGGAGAGGGCCGCACTCAGGACCCACGGCTGTCGCCGTGGGCTACCCTCTTTCGCCCCGGCAAGTCGGGGCTGACTTACGCCATGAACTTCAGTTACGGGACACGAACGGGGCTTCGCCCCAGCCCCACCAGCATGTTCTCACCGCGAAGCGGTGGAGGGTGAGTAGTCGTGGGCGTAGGCCCACGGTGGGTGTTCCCCTGAAAGGCTCCCCAACCCCGTAAGGGGTTGTCCATGGCAGTTCGGCCCCTCCTGGGCCTGATGTCGCTTGATACGTTCCTATCCGTGGGTTCCACCCACGGCTACTCAATGTGCTCCCCTTCGGGGAGCAAGGCCACAAATGCACAACTTGACTCATTTACACCAGGTTCTCGGCTTCAAGATTACTAGCCCCCTCCTCATCTGTGGAGGGGGTCTGGAGTTTCTACATCTTCCGCGCTACAAACCAACGCGACAAGGTGCGCAGCTTCCCCGGCGGGGTGGAAGGGCCCCTCACCATGCCCTGCGTGCAGCACTGCTCCAACGTAACCTAAGTGTGGTCGGCGAGGCCTCGCGCATCTCGGTGGTTAGGCCGTTTCAGGTCAATGTGCCCGGAGCAGTACTATCAGCAGCTACGGCATAAGGGAGGGTCATCGGCTAGGGGGTTCGGGGACTTTCGGTTACTTCGGCCGTTTTGCACTGCCGCAAAAGTGTAATATTGTGCCTTTATGGCTTTCATCGCCAACCCGCGCCGTGACGCCAGCCCCACAATCTCGGGATTTGTATTCCAGGTCAACCTCACCATCCTCCGCTGGCTCGAGTTGCAAGAAGGTGAGCATCTCGAACTTGAGTGCGGCGAGGACATTGATACCGTGCAGAGCGGTCTGGACGACGACACCGCAACGGAGACGCGCCTGCTGGAGCAGATCAAGGCGCGGAGCTCAAGGTCTCTAACGCTGAAAAGCGAAGAAGCATTGCAGGCGCTAGCGAATTTTTGCGGGCACCGAGCTGCGAATCCCACTGCCCACCTCAA
This sequence comes from Terriglobia bacterium, assembly GCA_049698675.1. Taxonomy (GTDB): domain Bacteria; phylum Acidobacteriota; class Terriglobia; order UBA7540; family UBA7540; genus CAVROP01. The sequence continues at coordinate 1,190 of JBAVYG010000349.1, read as the reverse complement.
ATTCCGCTACATCACGACGGCGAGCAGCGGCGTTGAACAGGGTTGGGACCGGCCGGAGCCCGGAATCGAAACTTGGACGGCGTTGCAGCGTGGGCAGTATGACGAGGCGACGCGCAGGGATGCGATCTCGGCCCTTCGCACTCTGCTCAAATCTGCCACGCGTCCGGAGAAAGTCTCTGAGGAAGCATGGCAAGCACTGCAACTGGTTCTTGCAGCCGATGACGATGCGCAACTCATTGAAATAATCCTTGCTTTTGAGTGAGGCACGGGCTATGGAGATTTTGCGCAGACCGAAAACGCAATCCTCGAAGTGTTAGGGCGCAGTGAACAGACCACACCTGTCGGCGCGAATGACGTTTACGAACATCTCTTCGCGTTCGTCTTTCGGCTCCTATGTCAGCGGGACAAAAAGCTTTTGACCATGGACCAACGGGAAACGGAACTCCACGTGTCCTCGACTTCAGAGCCTGACCGCAGACTCATGCGATTGGTGAGAAACGAGCTCTCGCAGATGGATCTTAGAATCGCTGCGGTAGAGAGCGCGATGGTCCATCAGGTCGATGAGGTAAACACGCTGAGGCAGACCATTGAGCTGATCGGCAAAAGCCTAGGTTTTGATCCGACCTTTGCTCTGGGTGCAATTTCTTTATCAACCGCCCCCCCTGAGTTGGTTGATCCCTGCGCAACACGGCAAGTTCTCGTCGACCACCTACTCGCTCGTGTCCAGGCGGACGGAACAGTGGCACTGGTAGGTGAGCCTGGTTGCGGCAAAACCCAACTCCTCGTTCTCGCATCGCGGAAAATCGGGCGTCGTACGTACTGGTTGAATGTCCCCCGCACCGCAACAGAGGCACAGGCCTGCATTCTGCTTGACATTCTGGTCCGGCTGGCCAGCGGGCAACCGCATAATCTTCCGTTTCGCGAAAGCTGCGACGCTGCGGCCGAGCAATTTCGAGGCACAGTCGTTGTCATCGATGACTTGCCGCGCATGATGCCCGGCGGCCCACTCTTGAGGCGCATTATAACATTCTCACGTTGCCTGAAGCACGTTGGCGCCTACCTATGTCGCAGCAATATGAGAAGTTCCTATTCCAGCAAAGTAGAAAGTTCCTGTTGAAAACCGGCAAACTGGCCGGATGAGCAAACAGGAGATGCTGGTGATGAGCACGAAGGAACGGGATCGGTTAAAG
>JBAVYG010000348.1:0-2763 GCA_049698675.1 Terriglobia bacterium | reverse complement strand
TGAGAACACTGGTCAGGGTCTTCAACGCAAAGTACGCAGGTTTGGGGCTGTACACCTGAGGGGAGTCGGACTGGTATGGGAAACGAACTATGCCAAAGTGAGACTCGGGGTCTTTCGGGTCGGGGCTATCGTCATGCCAATCATACCAGATGGTGAGAGGCACGCCGCTGGCGAGATTGTTGAGGAATTCACGTGCCAGCAGCTTGCCTTGCTTCGCTTCATCCATGCCTTTCCAATTCCACGTCGATGGATAACCCCATTCACCGGCAATGATTGGAACCTGCTTCCCTTTCGTCGCCGAGGCCGCAATGAGTTCGCGGAGTTTGCGGAATTCTTCCGCCACGCTCTCGGGGTCGCGTTGCCGGTAAGGGTGCACGGAAACCGCCGACCAGTAGTTCAAAAGTCCCGCTTTGAAGCAGGCTTCCAGGAAGCCGAAATCAATAACGGCGCCTGCCGGACCGATGTAAACCTCGCTGGGCGCCACGGTTCGAATAGCTTCTCCCACCTCGAGAGCTAACACGATGTAGTCGTGGACATTCGGCTTCGGACGCCAGAATCTCCAGTTCGGCTCGTTGTACATTTCCCAGATGATTCCCCGCCCCTGGAAGTGCTCGACAGAAGCGGATGCCCATTGCGCAAAGGCCCTGCGGCCTTCTTCCGTGTAAGGGGACATGCCATTGTCATAGAGTTTATTGGTGTAATCAAAAATGAAATAAGGAGAGAGTTTGTAGAGTTCCAGAATCTGGACCAGATTATCGTATTTGCTGAAGTCATACTGTGAGGGCGCCTTCTCGATCTCGTCCCATGCGAAATCCATGCGGACCCAGCGGGCTCCGGAAGCCGCAAGCATTTCCATCTCCTTGGGCTGGGGGCTGAGGAAGTGAATATTCACCCCTATGCTGTCTGGAATGACAAGGTTGAAATCGACCGGTCCGCAAACACCTCGAGGGGCTAATAATATGAGGGAAATGGCAAGCTCTAGAACTATGGATCGCAGTTTCACATCACCTCACTATCTGCTGCACATCGCAAACTTTGCCGATCCCGTCAGCAACTGCCGGTAAATAGCTGCGTCGCGCAAGACAGACTCCACATAGACACGCGTGGCGCGAATCGGGATAGCCTCAAGAAATTCCGAGGAGTCGCGGAACGAATTGCTTTTCAACCAGTCCCTGACGCGAAAGTCGCCGGCGTTGTAAGCAGCCAGCGCCATCTCCGGCTGGCCGTCGAAATCATTCAATAGACTCCGCAAATAGGAACAACCAAACCGGACGTTATAGGTGGGGTTATAAAGCCGCGCCCCGGCGGAACGAATCCTGGACGGGCGCATGCTGCGGCTGGCAGTTTTCGGCAAGACCTGCATCAGGCCGTGGGCGTCGGCGGACGATGTGGCGCGGGCATTGAAAGCTGACTCTTGGCGTATCAAGCCCATAACCAGATACGGGTCAAGCTTGTTGGCGCGCGCCTGACGTTGCACGAGCTTCCAGTAAGATTGCGGAAAGAGGAGGTCCCACATTTCTCGCGGCAGTTCCGAGAATTCGTAAGAGGGATAGTTAGGCACGATCTTGATTGCCTCGAAGATCGCAGCGCTCACATTGCCCTGCCCCGCTTCAAGCCGGCTGAGAAGGAGACGCAGTTCGGGCAGCGCCGGCCGCGTGCCGAGCGACGCCTTAAGATACTGCGCGGCCAAGCCATCCAAGCTCAGGGCTTGAAGCGCCCGCACTGGCCCTAATGACTCGGCTGTCACGTTCGAAGAGCAGGAAGGAATAGGAGAGGGGTCACGCGCAGGAATCTCTTGAGCCACCTCCCAAGCGGTTGAATTTGGCGAGGGCACGTCAGCGGGGCGGGCGGCAGGAAGTTTCTGCTCCCGCAAGCTCGCCTGCTCGGCGTAAAAGCTATGCGCGAACCGATTCTGGAGTAGGGAATAAAGCGCTTGGGCATCCCTGATGTCACCTTGCTCCTCCTCGAGCCTCCCCAGCCAGTATAGCGCCGCAGGGGTGTGGCTTGACCGCGGGTAATGTGTTAAACAGTCCCGCAAGGCCTGCCGAGCCCTGTCATGGGTCCCCATCAGGTAATAACACCAGATCAGACGCCAACCCGCATCTTGAGTGTGGCCCCCTTGCGGGAAGGACTCCACCAGAGTCTCGTATTGGCGGCCTGCGTTTTGCCAGTCGCCCAGCCTGAAGAAGAGATTCCCTGCGGAATAAAGCGCCGAGTCGAAAGACGAAGAATGCGGGTCAATGGCCTGAATCTGAGAAAGAGCCGCAAGGGCGCCGCTCGAGTTGTCTTCCCGGGCGCAAGCCTCCACCGACAGGGCCAACCGCTCCGCGTTCATAGCAGGGCTGGCAAGGCTGACAGAGAGCGCTTCGACCGCCTCACGGTCACGCCGCAAACGGAGCAGGCAGCGCGCCTTGCCCAACTTCCACTCGTCCGCATGGGCGCTGGCCGGCCGGGACGAGAGCAACACTTCGTAGCCCTCAAGGGCCTCCTTAAACAAGGATGCATTGAAGAGCAATTCTACGCGTGCGGCTTCGATTTCCTCCGTGGGTTGGGGGAAATCGGCGCCCAGGCGGGGACGGAGACTCTCGAGAGCCTCGCCCGCCTCCTTCCCCTGGGAGGACGCGGCAAACGCAAAATACACCTCCTGGAATGCCCGCGCCGCTTGTGAGAGGTTGCCAACCTCCTCATAGGCCTTGGCCAACAGGAGGGAAAGCGTTGCGTGGCGGCGCACAGAGGGTTCTCCCGTGAGGATCTGAACAGCCT
>JBAVYG010000347.1:0-6786 GCA_049698675.1 Terriglobia bacterium | reverse complement strand
CTTTGCGAAATTTCACTAACACGCCGGAAGGCCATACCATGGTGCTTCGTTACCTGCGGCGAGCGGGCCGCGTGGTGCGCGTTTGCATGGAGTCGACCGGTCTCTACGGTCTGGACCTGGCGCTGGCACTGAGCGGGCAGGAGGGCATCGAGGTGATGGTGGCCAATCCGCGTGCGGTGCGGCATTTCGCCACCGCCTTGATGCAACGCAGCAAGAACGATCAGATCGACGCCGGGGTGCTGGAACAGTTTGCCGCGCGTATGCCCTTTCAGCCCTGGCAGCGGCCCTCGGTGGCCACGCTGGCCTTGCACGCGCTGGCGCGGCGCCTGCGGGAGCTGGTCGAGATGCAGACGGCGGAGAAAAATCGTCAGCATGCGGCCGGGCTGTCCAAGGCGATTCCGGCGGTGGTGCGGCGTGATTTGGCACGCAGCCTGCGGGCCCAGGAACGGGCCATCGAGCGCTTGACCCGCCAAGCTCGCAAGCTGATCGCGCAGGATCCCCAACTCGCGGAGCGCTTTGAACTGCTCGACAGCGTGCCGGGAATCGGCGAAACCAGCGCCGTGCAGCTCTTGGGGGAGTTGGGCGTGCTGGCGCCCGATCTGCAGGCTCGCCAGTGGGTGGCCTACGCCGGACTGGACCCGCGCCAGTACAACTCGGGAACCTCCGTGCATAAGAAGCCGCGCATCAGCAAGGCCGGCAATAAACACCTGCGCCACGCTCTCTTCATGCCCGCCTTGGTCGCCGTCCAGCACGACCCGCACCTGCGCGCCTTCTATCAGCATCTGCTCGCCCAGGGCAAATTCAAAATGCAAGCCTTGGTCGCCGTCATGCGCAAACTCCTGCACGCTCTCCACGCCATGTTCAAAACCCATCAGCCCTACCACGGCTCCAAACTCTTTCGGCTTAACTCCGCCCCTGCCCAGGAGGTGACCCATGCTCTCGTCGCTCGCTGAATTCAAAAAAGAAGGAGCGCTCAAAAAAGAAAGAGCATTCCCCTGCACCTCTTTTAGAAAGAAAAAGCTCTTGAATTCCAAGAGAGAATCTACTTGCTGTACTGGCCTAATTGAGTGTTTCTGGCGCTAAGCAGTCGTTGTTACCCAGGCAGGACGCGAGAAAAAAGGGTAGCGAGTAAATTGCGTGGCGCGATATAATTAGGGCGTGAAAACCTCAAGGCTGCTAGTGGTCGTTATTGCGGGGACGTTGTTAGCCAAGGAAAGGAATTTGAATTACAACCCTTTCGATCAACCGCATACGCACACGGACGTATCGGTTTCGGACGGCTCGGTGGACGTGTCGGTCGCATCGGCGAGCGGAACCCCCACCGTGAAAATGATTGGCGCGCCTGTGGGGTACACGGCGTGGAAGTAAGGAGGCTGGCTGGCGCAGACGACCTGCGTTTACGCTGCCATCTATTTGTAGATCAGTCCGTGTGCAGCTTCGTCGTCTTCAATCTTCTTTACCCATGCACGCAGATTCTCTTCTGTGAAGAACACTAGGTTCATTTCCTGATCCTCTCGCAGGAGCTTGAAGCCTTCATGGGCACTTTCAGCTTTATCTGGACCTGGAAATATTCTGCGCATATGGTTATTCATCTGCCATGCGAGTATGTCGGCCGCCTGAAGTGGCTTAGACCGAGCGTGATGTTCAAACGAATAACTATCTTCATCCTCCATTCCAAGTCTCTTTGCCCAACCCTTTTCCATTGTGTCTAAAATTTGACTTATTTCCTTTCTCTTCGGACTGCCAGCTTCTTCCCAATCAAACACTACCCGCATTGGAAGCGAAATGAGGCTCTTTTCCCGCCATCTTTCCAACTTTATGATGCACTCCCATACTGCAAACGGATAGTGTCCTCCGTGATGGCGGCGCATTCGTTCTGGAACCAAATCATCATATAACTGCTTTGGAACAGCACACGCAATTCCGATTCTTTTGTTTTCGTTGATGATTTTCGCGAGCCTAGCGTAAACATGATCCTTCTTTGTATTATCCCAATCGCAATAGGGTTTATGTGCTTGGTTCCGAGGTGCAAGGAAATGCGCCATGTGAAACTCGTCAAAACCCTCTTGGTTCCTCGCACAGTCCCATTCCCTTGTGAATTCGTCCCATCCCCGTTTTGTAGAGACGTAGCAAGCTGCTATCGCAATCTCAGAACTACTATCAGTTCCGCTGTCGTCGAAGTAGACTTCAAACATTGTGACCATCCACTCGGTTCCTGTCCTCTCCAAGATTGAAGCATTGTGGGCCGTCTGCCGCAGACGGTCACTTTCTAGCGTCTGCGCCAGCGGGCGGTGTTAGTGGCGCGTCTTTTTCACGAGGCGCTCGTAATCTTTCCGGTAGTCAGGGTTTTGAGGGTTGAGTTCGTAAGCCTTGCGGTATTCCTGCAAAGCCTCCTGGGGGTTGTGCTTGTGCTCAAGAGCGGAGCCAAGAAGGTAATGGGCGCTGGCGTTGTTCGGGTTGAGACGGAGCGCCTCGCGTTCTTCCTGAATCTCTCCGTCCCAATCCTTTTTGAAGGATAGGGCCCCGCCAAGGGTAACATGCGCCAATTCGTTGTTGGGGTCTAGACGCAGCGTCTCACGCTCTTGTCCGATTGCCCCATCCCAATCACCTTTCATTGTGAGCGCCCCGCCAAGAAGGCGATGCGCCTCCGCATTCTTGGGGTTAATGCGCAATGCTTCATGCTCTTCGGCGATCTCCCCGTCCCAGTCGCCCTTTCCACCGAGCGCAGCGCCGAGGTTGCTATGCGCCCATTCATTATTTGGATTCAAGCCCAGCGCTTCACGGTACTCCGCGATCTCTCCATCCCGGTCGCCCTTCTTTCCGAGGGCGAAGCCCAGGCCATAGTGCGCCTTGGCATTATTAGGGTTCAAGCGCAGCCCAGCGCGAAGCTCCGCGATCATTCCGTCCCAGTCACCCTTGTTTCCAAGCGCGACACCGAGGTTGATGTGTGCCGCTTCATCATTGGCGTTCAAGCGTAGGGCTTCACGATACTCAATGATCGCGGCATTCGAGTCGCCCTTGCTTACGAGCGCGTTGCCGAGGCTGACGTGCGCCATGTCATCATTGGGGTTCAAACGCAGGGCTTCGCGTTCTTCTGTGATCTCGCCACCCCAGTCGCCCTTGTTTCCGAGCGCATTGCCGAGGTTGAAGTGCGCCATTTCATTGCTGGGGTTCAAGCGCAGCGCCTCGCGGTATTCCGCGATCGCGCCGTCCACGTCGCCCTTAGGCTCAAGTGCGGCGCCGAGGTTGCTGTGCGCCATGTCATCACTGGGGTTCAAGCGCAGCGCTTCACGTTCTTCAGTGATCTCGCCATCCCAGTCGCCCTTTTTTCCGAGCGCCATGCCGAGGTTGAGGTGTGCCTCTGCAAGATTCGGGTTCAGGCGCAGCGCTTCGCGTTCTTCAGTGATCTCGCCATCCCAGTCACCCTTCTCTCCGAGCGCCTTGCCGAGGTTGTAGTGTGCCCTGTCATTATTGGGGTTTAGGCGCAGCGCTTCACGTTCTTCAGTGATCTCGCCATCCCAGTCGCCCTTCTTTCCGAGCGCGGCGGCGAGGTTGTTGTGCGCCACGTCATTGTTAGGATTCAAGCGCAGCGCCTCGCGCGCTTCAGTGATTGCTCCATCCCAGTCGCCCTTCTTGTAGAGCGCGAGGGCGAGGTTGACGTGCGCCCCGTCATTATTGGGGTTCAGGCGCAGGCCTTCGCGCATTTCAGTGATTGCTCCACCCCAGTCGCCCTTCTGTGAGAGTGCGAAGCCGAGGTTGGCGTGCGCCATGTCATTATTGGGGTTCAAGCGTAGCGCTTCGCGTTCGGCGGACACACTATCGTCCCACTTCTTCTGCTGCATCAGGAGATAGGCGAGGCTCGCATAAAGGTCGGCGTCTTGAGAGTCAAGCAGCAAGGCCGCGCGAACTTCCGTTTCAGCCTTCGCATACTGCCCTTGCCGATTGAGTTCCGTTGCGCGCGCCAGGTGTTGCCGCACCTCGGCCTGCCGAGCCTGTGCAGTCGGATCAACGGTCAGGGGCTTCGTCACCTTAGCGCTCTTGAGCGCGCTGATTAGCTCATCCTCACCGCCGCCCAGACGCACTTCGTCCAGATAGTCTTGCTGCGGCTCGAAATCGAGGCCGCGCTCCCGCACCAACATTGCCACGCGGGGGCTGGTTACCTGCCCGGCGAGCAGGGCGAAAACCTGCACCTGGTTCAGCGGCTTCTTCGCGCTCGCTGGCTCCGGCTGCTTGGCCGCGCGTAGCGCTTTAAGAAATGCCTCGCTCGCGCCTGCGGCCTTGAGGTTTTGGAGAAAATCCTCCGCTGGTGCGAAATCAATCCCGCGCTGCTCGATAGCCTTCGCTCCCGTCTCATCTCCGAGCCCGCTGCGCACCAGGCTCTGTACTTGGTCTTGCGTCAAGGGCTTTTGCTGCGCCCAGGCAGGCAGGGCAAAGACCAGCCCCATCGCCAGCATAAGAAGAGTCAGCGCTTTTCGGAATCTCATTGCGACCTCCCAAGCGTGTCGCGGACTGAGAAGAATCTATGGGGTGATTCTACCGCAAATGGGGGGAATTGCCGATTGTTGATTGCCGATTGACGATTGGCGATTGCCGATTGAAAAACTGGAAAAAATCGTCGCACGCTGCAAAAACTTTCGCCGTTAGCAATACAGCGCGGCATAGCTGCAACCAACACGTAAGGCCGAACGGCGTTCGGCCGTGGGGCGAGCGCCGCTCGCCCCTACGTGATGCGCAAAACCCCCACGGCACAACGACGTCTCACGAACTAGTGCTGCAGAGAGGTTAAATGAGCCCGCTAGCTTTCGATAGCGGGAGTGGATTCGCTTTCGCGGGGATGACGCCCTTTGCGCTTTCGCGCGAATGCCGCCCTTTGCGCGGCGTTACCTCAATGCGTCCTCGGCGGCGTTCGCTTTTTGCGCGCGAGCGAGACCTTCGCGCGCTGCGCTGTTATTCGGGTCGAGTTGCAGGGCCTTGCCATAGCCCGCAATGGCATCGTCGTATTTCCCGCTATCCATGGCCGTCTTGGCCTCAGCGAGCACTTGGCGGACTTGCGCGGCCAGTTCTTCCGGAGAGGGTTTACGGGGCTGTGCTTCCTGGGCGCCGGGGCGCTGGCCCACTGCCGGACTCCCGGCCTTCCCCTTCCCCTCTTGACGAGTATTCGCCTCTTTACCCGCTGGCCCTGCGCTTGGGGTTGTTGGCTTACCCTCACGCTGGACCGGGGGTGCGCTTTTTTGAGGGGATCCCACCTCGGTGGATGGCGCGCTTGCCGGCGCCTGTTGCACGGGAGCGGAAACGTTCGCTGGGCCCTTTTCTCTTTGCGTCCGATAGAGCCACAAACTCCCCGCGATTAGAAGAATTGTCAAGGGTCCCGCCACCCGCCAGAGTCCAGCGTGGGTTTTCTTTTGGACCTCACGAGGTTTGGGTGGCGAAGCTTCCTCGGTCGGAGCCTTTGCGGCGGGTTGAACGGCTTTAGGTTGGGGCGCTGCCGGGGGCGACGCGGCAACCGCGACTCTGGTCTTGGGCAACACCGGAGGGCTGAGCGCGGCCTGGAATTCTTCGCACGAACTGAAGCGCTCCTCGCGCTGCTTGGCAAGCGCCTTCAGGATGGCCGACTCGACGAACGGGGCGATCGAAGGGGCGAAGCGGCTGGGTGGCGGAGGCTGCGCGTCGATGTGCGCGGCAAGGACGGCGAAATCGTTCTCCGAATCTTTCGGCCGCTCAAACGGGACGCGGCCGGCGAGCATTTCGTACAACGTAATCCCCATCGAATAGATGTCGGCGCGCGCGTCCACCTTGAGGCCCTGAATCTGTTCCGGCGACATATAGGCAGGCGTGCCGAGGACGATCCCGCTACGCGTGAGCTGGCCGGCGCCTACGGCGCGGGCAATGCCGAAATCGGTAAGCTTGGCGACGCCCTGGCGCGTGAGCATGAAGTTCGAGGGCTTGATGTCGCGATGAATCACGCCCTGAGAATGCGCGTGCCCTAACCCGGCGAGCGCCTGCCGAAAAATCTCCATTGCCTCGTTAATCGGCATCGGTGCTTGCAACCGCTTCAGCCGCTCTGCTAAGGTCTCCCCTTCAACATATTCCATCACGATGTAGAATTTGCCCTGCTCGATCAGGAACTCGCGGATTTGAACGATGTTGGGATGTTGAAGGCGGCGCTGGATTTTGGCTTCGTTGACGAAGCGCTCGCGCAGCTCGGGGTTGAGCGTCAGCTCCGGGAAGACGGCCTTGATGGCTACCACTTCCTCGAAGACGGTGTGCACGCCGCGATAGACGATTCCCATTCCGCCGCGCGCAATCTCTCCTTCAAGACGATAGCTGGAAATCTGATCGGGCATGAGAGAATACACCGCAAGCGCCAAGCGGATTACAGCAGAGGAAATCCTCGGTCCTAGTCTCGGCGTTCACGTCCATATGTCTTCATCACGGGCCAAACCACTCACCCGTGCAGCAAGACAGTATCCGCCACATCGGATACTTTTTCAAATAAGGAACGGAGGGCGGGACCGAGCGAGGGATCACGCACCAGACGCTGCAACAGCTATTTCATGACGGTCTTTGACCCTCGGTGTACGTCTTCACTTCATAGCAGGGCAGAGGTAACTGTGGCGCCGCGTCATGCCGGTTTTCCCAAGGTTCGGAAGAACTCGGTGGTGAGGTGGTGTCCTAGATGTGTGTTGCTGGGTCAAAACCATCCCTTGGCCCCCAGCGCCCACCCCCTGCCAGGTAACCCTGGCGCCCGACACCTGACGCCCGCACTTTGCGCTTGACACCCGGGCT
>JBAVYG010000346.1:0-2462 GCA_049698675.1 Terriglobia bacterium | reverse complement strand
AGACATACGAGCACCGGAACCCGAGAGTTTCACTTTTCTTGGTAGGTGAAAGTTCGGACTAAGAACCCTCGTGGCCAGTTGGCGCAAATAGGCCATTTCACTTCTCATGGAATTGAGGTCATGGCAGGCTTTATCGTGGGCTTCGACAACGATCCGCCCAATGTTTTTGAGCGGCAGATTCAATTCATTCGCGAGGCGGCCATCCCGCTTTCGATGGTCGGCCTTCTCACTGCCCTGCCGAATACCCAATTGTGGCGCCGGTTGAAAACCGAAGGCCGGCTCCTAAAAGAGAGCCTCGGGAACAACACTCACATCGATCTGAACTTTATTCCCAAGATGGATAAACAGCAGCTCCTCGATGGCTACAAGCGAATCCTGGAAACGATTTACAGCCCCAAGGAGTATTTCGAGCGGGCTTCCGCCTTTCTCTCCCAACTGGGGGAGGCGGCCCGTACGCCGGTGGTGTTCTCCGACGTCATGGCGCTGGGCAGATCGCTCTGGCGCCAGGGAATTGTTCACAACTACCGCAAGGAGTATTGGAAGTTCCTTGCTCAGACAGTTCGCCGACATCGTCACCATTTTAGCAAGGCCATCACCCTCGCCATTATGGGCCACCACTTCTTCGAGCTGATTTCGACGGAGGGGAGTGCTAGTTGCGACACCAGTGCGGCTCTGGGGTGAAATGAGCCCAAAATCCTGGGTTAGTAAGAGGAGAAGGTCCCGGCCCTAGTGTCCTGAGTCAGAAGTTAGCTGACAAAGTCTTCCCGTTTCGGGTGGCCGTTCCACAGCCCCGGCAGGGGTCCCGCAAGGCGGGATAGCCCAGGGCGCCAGCCCTGGGGGAAGAAGCCCTCACCCCGTCCCGCAGAGCGGGACACCCGCGCGGGCGGGAGAGGGGGCGGAGGAGAGGGAGGGTTCGCATACCCGCGGCTGACGCCGTGGGCTACCCTCTTTCGCCCCGACAAGTCGGGGCTGACTTCATCAACGAACTTCTGACTCATGACATTAGCCTTTCTTCAGTTCACTTAAGACCATGCGCCCGCACCTCTTGAGGGTTTCAAACACACCCACCCCCTTGTAAGCGATCGCTTCAAGAACGGGCTCGTTCTTCCTCATGAGCTCCTTTTTCAGTGTCTCGACCGGTAGTGCACTGGGCAGGTCGCGTTTGTTGAGCTGGAGCACGTATGGCATTTTCATGAAGTCGTGTTTCTGCTCCTTGAGGTTTTCCATCAAGTTCTCGAGCGCTTCCAGGTTTGCGTCCAGTCGCTCTGCCTGGGAGTCAGCAACGAGAATCACGCCATCCACTCCGCGCAGGATCAATTTTCGGCTGGCATCGTAGAAGACTTGGCCGGGAACGGTGTAAAGATGAAACCTGGTCTTGAATCCTCGTATCGAGCCCAGGTCGAGGGGAAGGAAATCAAAGAAGAGTGTGCGGTCGGTCTCGGTGGCGAGCGAGATCATCTTTCCCCCCGTCTGCCCCACCGTCTGGTCAAAGATCCAGCGCAGGTTGGTCGTCTTGCCGCCCAAGCCTGCGCCGTAATAAACAATCTTGCAGTTTATTTCCCGTGCAGCAAAGTTGATGAAACTCACGCGGTCTGGTTCCCTTCTTCGAGGCCACCGCCCCGCCCGCCAAACTCAATAGGGAATATGCAATAGGGAGGGGCAAACATTTCGGGCCTAGCCGGTTGACATGGTGCTTCCTATCGAACGGGTCGCGGTCTTCCAGGGCGCACGGCTTAATCCATCCAGGACTTCACGCAGATTCAATAGGGCAAGGGTCCACGCCGCTTCTGCCTCATTTTCAGTGGCGCCGTAAGCGTGAATGAAAAGTGTTAGATAGTATCCCCACTTTTCCTCCGCATGAAACAAGCAGCGTCTCACAGCGATGTCCATCTGAGCCTGCAACCGCGTCTCCTTCATGCCGCGCTCAATCTCTTCCGCCAATCGCAAGTGTGGTGCCAGGTTCGCGTTCAAGTCTGGTGAATCGAATAGCAGGTCGAGGTAACTGCCAACCTTGACGGGAAAATCGAAGTCCCAGCGCTCCTCCTCGGCCAGTTCATGGGTGATCCAGACGTGGCATTTTGCGCTGCGCAGGAGAGAATCCGGACGGTTGATCGCACGCAGCAGGCTCCCCAACACAGGGCGGCGCCTACACTCATCAAGTTCTTCCGCATGGTCGGGAAATGTCTTCAGATCAATATAGGCCAGCGTGGGATCGCCGGCGCTGGCCCAAGGAATTTCCAGCCTGGCGTCGTCAGGGCCGAGTTCCTGAAGGATTTCAACGCGCATCAAACCCTTAGAATACCATTAGTGGGTCAATTTGATGCCGTAGCGGCGAGTTTACCTCGCCAAATGGCGGCGTAAAGCCGCCTCTACATCAAGTTGACTCACTACCTGAAGTAGTACCAATTCGCGGGCAAGTTTCCTATGATGGTTCTTTGGTGGTATGCGTGAATCATTTGAGG
>JBAVYG010000345.1:0-2360 GCA_049698675.1 Terriglobia bacterium | reverse complement strand
GTGCGGAGCAGACGGTTAACTTTAGTTACTTACAGAAGCCAAATGCGGCTCTCGTGCAGGCTTCGATTATTTCTGGGTTGGCGAGAGCAATAAAGTGATTGTCTTCTTTCAAGTGCCACTTTGACGTGTCCCATCCGGCTACGACACCCTTTAGGCCGGTAGTGTAGGCTCCCAGACCAAGTTGCTGTGCTCCTTTAATCAGGGCCTCTGCCCGTACTGCATACGGGGGATGGCCCTGGTCAATCAGATAAGGGTTTGGATAATCGTTTGTGAGATGATTTTCCATGCAATGCAGGTAAACCGGACCACATATCCATAGCGAAATGAGGTCAATCGCTAATTCGTGCGCCCAGTTTTGTTGGTCTGGGGAGGGCGTCCACAGCTTGGCAGACTCCTGGATGGTCCTCTGAGCCTTAGCCTTTGCCGAGCCCCGATCAGCGACCGACGCCAGGTTTAAAGACGCGATCAGCTTATTCAGGTCTCGCGCAAAACAGGGCGAAAACAAAGAGTCGTGGCGAAGCATTGCATAGTGGCCCCATTCGTGTGCGACCCATGGGTAACCGAGGAGGTCGATATCTTCCAGCTGGTCTTGGCCGGGCATATGAATCAAGTCAACGACGTGTGCATGTTCTGTGTTCTCCGAGGGCATTACCAGGCGGAGGTACCCCCAATTTTCGGCATAATGAGGCATGAGCATGCCTGATACTCTTAGATTGTCACTCCAGCCCTTTGCCAAACTTCTGATCAAAACCGCATCAAAGAGGAAACGCTTCCCAAAGGATCGCGGCAAGTGATCAATGATGTCGCAGATGGATTTCCCAACTTGCACTGATTCGTCTTCGGACAGAGATTTTGCAAGAAATGCGCCCTTCGCGTCTTCCAGAAAACTGGAGAGCTTTTTGTTGATTTCCTGTAGGGGCGTTCCGGCAAGTGCATTCACTTTCTGAATGGCAGCCTGAAAGAATTCTTGACCAGAACCCGGTCGTCGTGGCAATTTGTGTTCCTTGCCTTTACTTGTGCGATAGATCCATTTCGGTTTCCATGTGAGGACGTCTTGCCCTCTATTAGCCATATTATCATAGGCGGGTCCGGGGGGAGGCTCATATGCGCCGTGGAATTAGTAGATAGTGGTCAGGCCGCTTTAAATCTCGCCTTCCGATGCCAAGCAAGGTGAATTGGATCGGGCCAAAAAGTTCTATTTTCCGGAAGATGAAGTCGTTTGCCGTGATAGCTTGCGAGTAGATTATCCTCGTTCGGTCCTGCTTCTGCAAGATGTCCAACGGCAACGATAATTCGGTAGCCGGCCGCAATCGTCCGTAGCCCTTGATCGAATATCCAATGCGCGTTCTTGGATAACGCGATTCTATTGCGCGGGTCGTTGTTGCGGCTGTCTCGGAATTCGTGAATATGCGCGGCGTCAACTATGCTGCCGGCGATAAGGTAGAACGTCGTGGGAAAGACTCTTCTTCTCCACTAGGTCACACAGCACGAGCAGTAAGAGTGGTTTGTGAGGTGCAGGGTCGCCTCGGGCGCGGTCGATCCTTAACTTCGAGAATTTCGCAAGCCAGTAGCTGGCTCGGGTGATGATGACCGTTGTTTTGGAGTGCGGCGGCTTGCCGCCGCTTTCCTACGGGCCAGCTTGCTGGCCGGAATTTGGCGGAAAGCCGAGAAACCGCGAGCAAGCTCGCGGAAGGGTAAAGCGGCAGCAAGCTGCCGCACTCCAGAGTCGATTCCGCCTAGCGAGCAAGCTCGCGGGGGGTAAAGCGGCGGCAAGCCGCCGCACTCCAAAGCTGCCCTAAATATCCCTGGGATCAACCTCGAACTCGTCCTCGACATTCACGCGATCTATCTTCATTTGCATAATCTGCTTGTAAAACGAAGTTGTGGCGCGGCGCTGGAACCAGCCCGCCGAGCACCAGGGATAAAGCGAGGCCTCGCGCACGATCCGGTGGTGGACTGCGTTGCGGTGGACATAACTTAACCGGGCGAAGAAGGACTCCGGGTAGGTCAGGTTAGTTTCCCAGTACTGGAACCACACCTTGCGCCCGCCGGTTCCGTCCCAGCGGTTCGCCTGGATGGTGGTTAAAGAGTGCAGATGTCGGCTGAGCGAGGTAAGAGAAGCAGCCCGCGCGGGAGACAAGGCGACAAAATGGTAATGATTGGGGAAGACCGCCCAGGCCTGCAATTGCCATTCGTACTTTTCCGCCAGCTCGAGGAGCCGGTTGCAGAGGTACTCGAGGCGCTGGGGGCCGGCGAAAGTGGGCTTCTTGAGGTATGTGCCAGCGGTCACGATGTAAGCTCCGGGCTCTGCCAGGCGGTGAACCGGGCTGTGAGGCCAATCGCGCATAAGACCCTTCGCA
>JBAVYG010000344.1:0-6672 GCA_049698675.1 Terriglobia bacterium | reverse complement strand
ACCTTGCTTTGAGCTACTCCCCTGCCGGAGCTTTTTCGCCGGATGGTTCAATCCTGGCGGTCGCAAGCGAAGACAAGATCGTTTTGATGGGGGTGCGTGAGGGCAGCATGCAAAAGGTTCTCAAGCCCCGCATACCGGATATCACCGACCTGAACATTCAATCCGCAAATTTTCTGGCCATGAACCAACTGTTCTTGTTAGGGAACGGAGTGATCTCCGCCAAAGGCAAGGGACCCGGCGGATCAACACCCCTCCTCGCGTTTCAATGGGACGCGGTTGAAGACCGACTTTCCGGCAAGGTGGACGTGGTGGGGGGAGGCGGGGGATTTGGGCCCATTCTCTATTTCCCTCGTTTGGGATACCTGATTCTTTACAAGGCCAGCAGTTTCGATTTTTGGGATCCTCGCTCCGGCCGTATGAGCAGACTCACTATCCCGGACTTGACTCAATCACCCAATGTGTTTGCGTTTTCCCCGGATGGTCATTGGGTTCTCCTGGCACAAATCGCCATGAGCTCTACCCCAGATCCCGTTGTGGTCCAAGCCAAGCAGCACCGGTTTGTTGACAGCTTGCGTGGACACGAGGGGACCGTGCTCAACATCTCCTTTTCGCGTGACAGCAGTATGGTGGCAACGGCCTGTGAAGATGGCAAAATTCGAATTTTCTCGGCGCCCGAATGGAAGCTGCTGAAGACACTCACGGGACACCATGGGCCGGTCCATTGGGCGGAGTTCTCCCCCGACGGCAAATGGCTGGTTTCTGCTGGTGAGGACAAGACAGCTCGGATGTGGTCAATAGAAGATGGCAAATTGCAGCAGACCATGGAGGATAGTAAGGACCCCTTGCTCACGGTAAGTTTTTCTCCCGACGGCGAGTATTTCGCAGCGTCTTCCGAGAGAGCGGTATTGCTGTGGAAGCGAATCGTTGGCGGGCAGTAGGCAGAAGGCAGAAGGCAAAAGGCGGCGGACAGCAGGTGATAGAGGGGATAAGAACTCCAGTCCACAGTCCCTAGCCCCGAGTCCTGTTTTTTCAACGGACCACGGACAACGAACTAACAGACCACCGACCACAGACCCAACCACCGCACCCTTCCAACTTGTGCTAAAATTCTATCTCTCAGAAAGGGCGGGCTAGCGCACATCGCGCTGAGCCAGCACATATATGACTAAAGTCGGAATGGTTAGCCTCGGGTGTCCCAAGAATCTTGTGGACAGTGAGGTGATGTTAGGAATGCTGGCTCGCCAGGGTTACGAGTTGACTCCCCAAGCTGAGCAGGCCGAGGTCATCATTGTCAACACCTGCGCGTTCATCGAGCCTGCCAAGCGCGAGTCTATCGACACCATCCTGGAAATGGCGGAATACAAGAAGTCCGGCGCTGCCAGAAAGCTGGTAGTGGCCGGCTGTTTGGTGGAGCGATACCGGCAGGAAATCCTGAAAGAGATCCCCGAAGTGGATTTTGTTATTGGGACCAACGAACTCGAGCGGGTCCTGGAAGCTTGCGGGGAGGATCGCCAAGATCGCAGCCTGGAGGGCTCCGCCGAGCCCTACCTTTACCACGAACTCACGCCCCGGGTCCTCGCCACTCCGTCTTATTCCGCCTATCTGAAGATCGCTGAAGGTTGTGATCATCCTTGTTCTTTCTGTGTGATTCCGCAGATGCGAGGCAGGTTCCGTTCCCGGAGGTTCGCCTCGGTGGTGCGCGAAGCGGAAAACCTGGCCCGAATAGGCGTCGGGGAGTTGACCATCGTCGGCCAGGACACCACGAGTTACGGTGAGGATCTGGGGCTGCGCCACGGTCTGGCGTCCCTTCTGCGCGCACTCGGCAAGATCCCTGAGCTCGTTTGGGTGCGGTTTCTTTATTGCTACCCCAATCGTTTGACCGATGCGCTGATTGCGGCCGTGGCGGAAACGGCGAAGGTGGTGAAGTATATCGACCTGCCGCTTCAGCACGCGAGCGCGCAGGTGCTGAAGTTGATGCGGCGGGGTTCCAGCGGCGAACATTTCCTGCGCTTGCTGGAAAGAATTCGCGCGGCCATACCGGGCGTTACCTTGCGCACGTCTCTGATCGTGGGCTTCCCGGGCGAGACGGAAGAGGATTTCAAGGTCTTGCTGAGCTTTGTCGAAGCAGCACAATTTGACCACCTGGGTGTGTTCCTTTATTCGAACGAAGAAACCAGCTCGAGCTATGCGCTGCCCGGCCAGGTTCCATCGGCTGTTGCGGGCCGTCGCAAGCGAAGACTCATGGCCTTGCAGCGCAGGATTTCACGACGCAAGCTGCGGCAGAGAGTCGGCCGCTCCTTTCCGGTGCTTGTGGAGGGCCGGTCGGAGGAAACAGAATTACTTTTCCAGGGCAGGCTGGAATCGCAGGCCCCTGGAATTGATGGTCAGGTATTGATCAACGATTTTGAGGGGGCAGAACCCAGAGCCGGGGAATTCCGCTGGACCACCATCACGGCAGCGGGGGACTACGATCTGGTATCGCGCCTGGAGGCACGAAACTTTGCTGAGCGAGTAGTTCCGAACTCGCCGCCTCCGGTGGGGTCACGACTGGTCCAGATTCACCCGGCGCCGATGTCGGCTTCCGCCTAATCCCTCGCCATGCGATGTCCCATTTGCCACAAAGACGTTCCCTGGGCGGGTAACTCTTTTCGGCCCTTTTGCAGCGAGCGTTGCCAACTGATCGATCTCGACCACTGGCTGTCTGAACGCTACCGGATTTCGACCCCTGTGGAAAGGCAGGACAAGAACCGCCCTACCGAAGAAGAGGAGCAGGACGACAAGAGGGGGAGTGGTTAAAGAACGCCGCAGTCTCTCGATCTGGATCGCAACCGGTTTGGGTTCGGGCTACTTTCCCGTAGCGCCGGGGACCGCCGGCTCGGCACTGGGCTTGGCTCTGGTGATCGCTTTTCGCCAGACATCACTCAAGCCTCTGTGGTTGGCCGTATCCTTGGCGGCTTTCGCGGGCCTGCTCTTCCTTGTCGGAGTCTGGTCGGCAGGGAAAGCCGAGAAGGTATTTGGACGTGTTGACCCTGGCCAAGTGGTAATTGATGAGGTGGTCGGCCAGATTATTACTTTCGTCGCCACACCCAGAGTCGCGTGGATTGGGTTGATTGCCGGTTTCATCCTATTCCGCGCCTTCGACATCGTAAAACCTTTTCCGGCACGGCAGGCCGAGCGATTTCCCGGCGGCTGGGGTATCATGATGGATGACGTAGTCGCAGGTCTTTATAGCCTGATTGTGCTTGTATTTTTGGGACCCTTGATCAAATGAGCTTGTGGAAGAAATCCGACAAACCCAATTCTCCTGCTGCAAAGAAAGGATCTGCCACGAATAAACCGTTGATTGAACGTGTTACTCCGCGTGCGGCGATCCCCGGCGGTGAAATCTCCATCTCGGGCCGGGGACTCACTCAAAACGGTCGCGGCAGGCCCCAAGTGCGGTTTGGCGATCAGCCTGGAAGCCTGCTCCTCAGCTCTCCCAACCGGCTTGTGGTGCGCGTCCCCGAAGGCGTATCCAGCGGTGACGTAACTGTGGACACGGGCGTTGCGGTCAGCGCGCCTGCCTCCGTAGCGGTAGGCGTCACGATCGCCGATAACCTGCACCCCGTCGCCAATCCTGCCCTCGATTCAGCCGGGAATACTTTCACCACTTTCAGCGGCAGCCGTGGGCAGAAGGTTCCCGTTTCCGTGTTTAAGATCGACCGGCAACAGGTGGTTCGCCCCTTCCTCAATGATCTGGTGAACCCCACGGGGCTGGCTTTCGATCGCGCCGGTTATCTTTATGTTTCCAGCCGCATGGAAGGGACAATTTACAAAATCACTCCGGACGGCCACCGCGAGATTTACGCGGAAGGCATGGGAGTCGCCACCGGGATTGCCTTCGACGGCGATGAGAACTTGTACGTGGGCGACCGGACGGGCACGGTATTCAAGATCAGTCGTGACCGGCAGATTTTTGTCTTTGCGACCATCGAGCCCAGCATGGCGGCGTATCATCTGGCTTTTGGCCCCGACGGCAACCTTTACCTTACTGGCCCGACCATTTCTAGCTTCGACCATGTGTTTCGCATCACCCCAGCCGGCGAAGTAACTTCGTTCTACCGCGGGTTGGGACGCCCACAGGGATTGGCCTTCGATGTTGAGGGGAACCTTTACGTTGCGGCCTCGCTGGCCGGTCAGCGGGGGATTGTGCGCATCACGCCCGGCGCTAAAGTGGAACGCGTTGTATCGGGTTACGGCATTGTTGGGCTAGCCTTCACACGCCAGCAGTCAATAATGGTCGCCACCAACACTGCCTTGATCCAACTTCCCGTCGGGATCGAGGGCAAGCCGTTAATTCAGTGACAAGTGACGAGTGAAGAGCTAGGAGTCAGAAGTCAGAAGCCAGAAGGATGCCGAAACTCGAAAATCGAAACTCGAAACTCGCTGCGCGCAAAGTCACCCCCGCGAAAGCGGGGGTCTATGAGGTTGTGGATTCCTGCTTACGCGGGAATGACCCATCAAGCGGTTTTCGAATTTCGGTTTTCCAATTTCGATTTTCGAATTTCGAATTTCGAGTTTCGATTCTGTCTTCTGATTCCTGAATCCTGAATCCTGAATCCTATTCTGCCATGGATGCTGAAATCATTGCCGTCGGCTCAGAGCTATTGACCCCCCTTTACCAGGACACGAATTCTCTCTTTCTCACTGAGCGGCTAAACTCCATGGGGATTGAGGTGCGCTTCAAGACGGTTGTGGGAGATCGTGCCGATGATCTGGCGACTGCCCTCAGGGGTGCGCTCTCCCGCTCTCCATTGATCATCCTGACGGGTGGCCTCGGCCCCACCGAAGATGATCTCACGCGCGGGGTGGTGTCAGGAGTTCTCCGCCGACCTTTGCGCGAGGTCCCCGAAATCCGCCGGCAAATTCAGGAATGCCTTGCCCGCTTCGGACGGCCGATGGCGGAAAACAACCTGCGGCAGGCTATGGTCCCGGAAGGGGCCGTATGGCTCGAAAACAATAATGGAACTGCGCCCGGCATCTGGATTGAACACGATCACAACATCGTCGTGCTTCTGCCGGGCCCACCGGGCGAGCTGGAGGCGATGTTCGATGCCGCGTGCGTGCCTCGGCTGGCGCAGGCCTCAACGGGGCAGAGGATCAAGACTCGCGTTTACAAGGTTGTGGGCCTTCCCGAATCTGAAGTCGACAAACGGGCGGCAGCGATTTACGGGGCATATCAGAATCCTACCACCACGATTCTGGCCAAGCCGGGCGGCATCGAAATCCATCTGCGCGCCCGCGCCGCGACCGACCAGGAAGCGGAGGCGAGGTTGGCAGAATTGGGCGACCAGATCGAACTTGCGCTGGGGGAATACATCTTCTCCATGCACGGGGAATCGCTGGAGGAAGTTGTGGGGATGTACCTGGTGATGCGCCAGAAAACTGTGGCCGTGGCGGAGAGTTGCAGCGGCGGCCTGCTGGCGGAGCGGCTCACGCGGAACTTCGGCAGTTCCAACTTCTTCCTTGGCGGTGCGATCTGTTATAGCAATGCCCTGAAGACCAATTTGGTGGGTGTGCCCACAACCCTGATTGAGGAGCACGGAGCCGTTTCTCAGCCTGTCGCCCAGGCTATGGCAGAAGGCATCCGCGCGCGAACGGGCGCATCCCTCGGAGTGGGCATCACGGGAATCGCGGGCCCGACGGGCGGCTCCCGTGAAAAACCTGTGGGCTTGGTCTTTATCGGTCTTGCCGATGAGCGGGGGACACAGGTTCGTGAGTTCCGCTTCCCCGGCAATCGCCAAAGGGTCCGCCTGTGGGCTACCCAGATGGCTCTTGAAATGATCCGCAGGAGGATCAGGGACTAGGGGCTGGGGACTAGGTGCCACTCAGGTGCTGAACAACGTTTGCGTACGTTGTCATTCCGAGCCCTTCGCTGTCATCCTGAGCGCAGCGAAGGATCTCGCTCTGCCAGCAAACGACTTGCCAGATTCCTCGTCGTCCACCAATAAGAATGGCGGACTCCTCGGAATGACAGGCTAAACTGGTTTTTCAGCATCTTAGGGGTCGGAAGGTGGGAATCTATCCCCACCCACCACCTACTGTCTACCGTCAACCGTTTAACGATGCGTGCTTTTATCGCCATCGACCTACCTGAAAGCGTCCGTGCGGCGTTGCGCCGCAAGCAGGCTTCGCTACGTTCCGTCTCTCCCGACGCGCGGTGGACCCAACCGGAGGGGATCCATCTGACTCTTAAGTTCCTGGATGAGATTTCCGATGCGAAGGTTAAGGAAGTGTCTGAAAGCCTGAAGAATCTGGGCCGATTCGAAGGCTTCGCAATTGGATTGAGGGGTTTCGGCTTCTTTCCCGATGCCCGGCGCCCGAGAGTATTCTGGGTAGGGGTCGAGGCGCCCGCCAGTCTCGTCCAGCTCGCCGAACAAGTTGAAGAAGCGATGCGGAAGATCGGCTTCGCCCGCGAGCCGCGCGCCTTCCGACCGCACTTGACGCTGGCACGGTTCAAAGTGCCGAAACCACAGCCGGCCCTCCAGGCGCTCCTCACCCAACAAGGTGAACAGGAGCTGGGGAACTTCGAGGTCTCGGAGTTTTTCTTGTTTGAGAGTAAACCCTCGCCGCAAGGCGCAGAATATCGGAAGGTGGAACGATTCCCGTGAAGAAGCAGGTGTCAGAAGACAG
>JBAVYG010000343.1:0-2132 GCA_049698675.1 Terriglobia bacterium | reverse complement strand
CCCCATTTGATCATCATCTTCAGGAACACCGTGCGGGACTTCCGGGAGACGAGTCTTCATGGACAATGCTTGCAAGGTTTTCCTGCGTGTCAGCGTTCGCAATCCGCCGGTCCAAACTTCCTCTCTGGTAAGGTTTACATACCTCGTAACTATTACACAGAGCTTCATCCCCAGGCATTTCCTATCGACCGCTCAACGCCTGGGTTTACATTGAGATGCAAAAGTTTACTCTTTGGCAATAGGCGTGCCCAAAGCAGTTCGAGAATTGCCGGTCGCTGGCCGACGAAAGCGTTTGGAGGTAGCAAATCGATGCGCCGATGGATTGCTTGGATAGCCTCACTGTTAGCTGGCGCTTTCCGCTCTTACCCTGGACTTAGGATCCCGTGGTTCGGGCATGGGAATGAGCCAAGGGATGAACGGGCACTCTACGTGTGTATGAGCGTTCTCTGTCTTCTGCGGCAGCATCATATTGGTAGGGAGTTCTGTTCCAATCAACGCAAAGCTCCGCTCTATGACTTACAGGTCCAACCATCCTGTAAGCCTTGCTTTCAGTTCTTCGCGGAAGAAACGACCAAAACCGCCTTTGCCCGTGTCGCCCAAGATTGTGAGCGACGCGTGGCAAGCTCGCAACATCCCCTGGTCGTCACGCTTGCGTAACCTGGCTTCGCGCCATGGGTTCACGCCTAACGATTTTACCTTCCGCTTTAATGTGCCGCGTGAGCCGGATCACGTCACTCTCTGGCAACCGGCTCCATCCGTCTTCCAATCGTCCACCGGAGAGGTACGCTATCTGAGAGTTTACTTATGTCTACCCCTCGCCGCCAAGCGTACCAGGGTACCGGTACTTCTGTACGAGGCATTACCTGAACGGCGGACCGCTGCTAACCTTGCGGGCTTCGGGGTGGATTGCCTGCTCAGTCCAGGTGGTAGTTCCCCCGGACGAGCTCTGAAGATGACACATCGCCCCCACATCCTATGATCGAACAAACTGATAATCGAAATCCCTGGTCGCGGCTACGGAGGCATGACCATTACTGCCGGGCCGATCCGATCACGTAACCGCACCCCGAGAAGGCACCTCGGCAGCCCTCTGCTTGATCATTTCATTAGGTACTACCAAGCTTATTTCGACCGGGCTACCTAGCTCGGCCAAATCCTCTCCTCGAAAACAATACTCAGGAACAGCCGATGTTTTTCGTCACGCCCCTACGCCACTTGCTGTCACCGTTTACTCGATAACGCAGTGGGATTTGGAGTTCGAAGCGCTGGCCCCCCCCCTTGCCGGCCAATGGCACGTCGCCTCTCGCATCCAACATGGCTCGAATCAACCCACATTGAATTCTCTTCCCGTGAAAGTAATCTGCGGTTGTCACCCAGTTTAGCTGATTGGAGGAGTTCCACAATAGCACAGTGGTACCATCCAGATGGCACCCTATGGTGCTATCTCGCGACTGCATCCTCACCACGGTCTTTTCACGGAGAAGAATAAAACAGGATGACAAGCCAATATTCTTTTGAGCATCTTCTTAGAAGAAATAGATGTAATGCGCAGAAAAAGGATTCGCGCTCCGGAGACGTTGGTCAGTGGGGATAGCGGCCATGTCACACTGAGACAAGTTGTCAGTCCATGGCCTATTGAAAAGAACGGAGGGGGCAGGACTAATCCTTGTTGACCCACCCATGATCAATGGCGAAAAGTACGAGCTCCAAGCGGTTAGAGACTCCCAGCTTGTCAAAAATGTTAGTGAGGTGATGCTTGGCAGTCTGCAGACTGATGCCTAGCTTCCCCGCTAGATCCTTGTTCGTATAGCCAGCAACGACGTGTGTAACGACCTGCATCTCACGGGAGGAAATACCGAAGTCTCGACTGGCCTCTGACGCGCGATGGTCACGCGTCATCCGCCGAAGTGCCTGGATGAGGTCTGAAACACTTTCACGCCTGACCCAATACTGACCATGGCTCACGCAACGAATACTCTTGAGAAGGAGCTGTAGTGCCGAGTGCTTCAAAACGATGCCGTGAGCCCCCAACTGAAGCAACTCAACGACCTGTGCCTTTCCGATGGCCTCAGTCAGTACGATGGTACGTGTATGAATCCTCAGCTTGCCCAGCTCTCGAAGAGTTTCGATGC
>JBAVYG010000342.1:0-3904 GCA_049698675.1 Terriglobia bacterium | reverse complement strand
GTGCACGACTACGTGGTGAAGTGCGGGTTCCAAAAAGTGATCGTCGGCCTGAGCGGCGGCATTGACTCCTCCCTCGTCGCCACTCTGGCGGCGGACGCGCTGGGTCCCCAGAACGTCACCGGGGTGGGCATGCCCGGTCCCTATTCCTCTCCGGGAAGCATCCGGGATGCCGAAGTGCTGGCCCGCAATCTGCGCATCGACTTCCGGATTATTCCCATCACCCCCATCTTCGAAAGTTATCTCACCGCGCTCGACCCGGCCTTTGAAGGTAAACGACGCGACGTGACGGAAGAGAATATCCAGGCGCGAGTTCGCGGCAATATTCTCATGGCCCTGTCAAATAAGTTTGGTTCACTCGTCCTCAGCACCGGCAACAAATCCGAGCTGGCCGCCGGCTACTGCACCCTTTACGGCGACATGGCCGGGGGCTTGGCCGCCATCGCCGACCTCCCCAAGATCATGGTTTACGACTTGGCGCGTTACGTGAACCGCGCCGGGGAACGCATCCCGCAAGCCTGTCTTGAAAAGCCCCCTTCGGCCGAGTTGCGTCCCAATCAGACTGACCAGGACACTCTCCCCCCTTATGAAGTCCTGGACGCCATCCTGAAGGACTACATCGAGGAGGCCCTGTCCTCCCAGGAGATTGCGGAAAAACATCATTTCGACATCTCCTTGGTAAAGGAGGCGATCCGCAAGGTCGATGGCGCCGAATACAAGCGTCAGCAGGCCCCTCCGACACTCAAAGTGACCGCCAAGGCTTTCGGGATGGGGCGGCGCTATCCCATCGTGCAGAAGTACAGCGAGTAGGTTTTCAGATTGAATCATTGATTCATTGGGTCATTGATTCATTGGGTCATTGATTCATTGGAGGAATCGTAGCGCAGGTCCCGCTCTCCTGGGCTGCGGCTGCGCAGTGGGAAGGGGTAGTCTTCGCTTACTCGGACCCAAGAAGGGGATTCCCGCGAATTAAACGCAAGGCCTCAATTTCGCCTCATGTCCTTGTGCGGCTCAGTGATAAAATCAAAGCTTTACACAGAAGGCCTCTTGAGGTTTGGAGCAGGTTGTCGAGAATCTTCAATCAAGCCCCCAAGGCGCGCGCGGTCATCCTCGCGGTCGTTCTTTTCCTTCTCAGTGGGATTTGCCGCGAGGCCGAAGCCGTCACCCTCCCTCGAACGACGATCCGAGCGCTGACCCTTCCCAACGGTCTCCAGGCCTGCCTTGTGGAGGACCACCAGGCGCCCGTGGTCAACGTTCAAGTCTGGTACCACGTGGGCTCCAAGAACGAGGCCCCGGGAAGGACCGGTTTTGCCCACCTGTTCGAACACCTGATGTTTGAGGGGACGACGAACATCGGGGCCGAGGAATTCTCCGACTACGTCATTCGGTCCGGTGGCGTCGATAATGCTTACACGACCGAGGACTCCACCGTCTTCTGGGAAACGACACCCAGTTCACAACTTCCCGTGGTCCTGTGGCTGGAGGCTGACCGCATGCGCCACCTGGACATCACGGAAACTGTTTTCAACAACGAAAGGGAAGTGGTGGAAGAGGAAAGGCGCTTGAGGTTTGATAACCCGCCTTACGGGACGGTGGTGGAGACTTTGTATCAACATGCCTACAGCGTGCACCCGTACCAGCACATGACGATTGGCAGCATGCACGACTTGGACAATGCCAGGCTGGAGGACATTCGCGACTTCTACGACACCTACTACGTGCCCGACAACGCCACCGTGGTCATCGTCGGCGACATGGACACGCAGGAGGCGGAGTCCATGATCCGGAAATACTTCGGCCCTCTTGAACGTGGCGCGCGCCTTCCTACAAACCACATCCAGCAGGAGCCGCCCCAAACTGCGGAGCGGGTTGTGAAACTCTCTCTGAACGTGGCGCTTCCGGCCTTCGTGGAAGGTTACCATATGCCGGCGGATGGCACCCCGGACGCTTACCCGCTCCGGCTGGCATCCAACATCCTCTCGGAAGGTGAAAGTTCGCGCATCTATCGGCGGCTGGTTTACGACAAACAGATTGCCCTGGAAGCGCAGAGCACCGGCAACTTCACGGAAGACCCCAACCTCTTCTTTGTATTTGCCGTCATGAACCAGGGCCACGCGCCAGCCGAGGGGGAGGCTGAAGTCGAGGCGGAGCTGAGCCGGCTGAAAACTCAAACGGTCAGCAATGACGAACTACAGAAAGCCAAGAACCAAACCCTTCGCGATTTCATCTTGAGCCGGCAGACGGTCCAAACGCGAGGGGAGGAACTGGGCTATGCGGCAGTCATTTTGAAGGATGCAAACCTGGTCAATACAGAACCCGCCCGATTCCTGGCCGTCACGCCGGCGGATATCCAGCGCGTGGCGCAGAAGTATTTCGTGGCGCAGAATTTGACGTTGGTGGAAGTGTACACAAAGAGTGCGGCGGGCGATAAGCAAGTAAGTGAGCAAAGCGCGGGTGGCCAATGAGCTCACAAAGGGATCGGAGCGAGATTCCTCGCGGAGTTTACCCTGAGCGAACTGCGGAGATTCTTCGCTTCGCTCAGAATGACAGGCGAAGGGCTCGGAATGACATTAAAGCGGCAGCAAGCTGCCGCACTCCAAAGAGCTGCGTGTGCTGTCTGGCGGCTCTGCTTTTTGCTGCCTTCGCATTTGCTCGTGACTTCCCGCCGGAGGCGTTGCCTCCCAAGCCCCTGGTCCTTCCCGCGCCTGCGCTACGCGTTCTTCCCAATGGTTTGAAAGTGGTCGTCATCGAGCGGCATTTACTTCCACTATTGACGTTGCGGCTGGTGGTAAAGTCGGGAGCAGAATCGGATCCGGTGACCTTGCCTGGAACAGCGCAACTGGTGAGCGCCTTGCTGACGGAGGGAACTTCTACACGCAGCGCGAGCCAGATCTCCGAGGCCATTGACTCGATCGGAGGATTAGTTGATGCGGGGGCCGCCTGGGATGAATCCTATGTTAGCCTGAGCGTCCTCAATGACCATGAGGACCTTGCTTTCGATCTTCTCTCGGACATGGTGATTCACCCCACCTTCATGCCCTCGGAAGTCGAGCGGAAGCGCAAGCAGACCCTTTCGGCCCTCGAAGTTGTTCGCGACGATCCTGACTACGTTGCCGATGCGGCCTTGAGGCGCCTCGCCTTTCTCGGGACCTCGTACGGCCACCCCGAGGACGGAACCATTCCCTCAGTGCGTCGAATGACTCCGGAAGACCTCCGCGCCTTCTATAACAACTATTATCAACCCTCGAATGCAGTTCTTGCCATTGTGGGGGATATCGAGACCGGCGAAGCTTTTGAACGTGCGGAAAAGCGCTTTGGCGCATGGACCAACCGGGCAACGCCCCTGATTTCTGCTGCGTCACCGGCAGTGGGATCACATAGGATTGTCGCCATTGACAAGCCGGATGCGGTGCAGACAGAAATCCGTATTGGCAACCTTGGGGTACCAAGGCAGAGCCCCGATTATTTGGCGCTGAGCGTCGCCGACCAGATTTTGGGCGGACCCTCCGAAAACCGGCTTTTCAAGGCCCTCCGCAGCCATGAGGGTCTGACCTATGGGGCTTCCAGTGAGCTTCTCTCCTACCAGAGTGCTGGGGTGTGGCTTGCCAAGACCTTTACCCGCACACCCGAGACCATGAAGAGCGTTCATCTGGCTCTCGAACAAATTAAGCGGATGCACGATCACCCCATCACCCCCCAGGAACTTGAAACCGCTCAGGGGTACCTGATTGGCCATCTGGCGTTGGATTTTGAAACTTCGGAAGGTGTCGCCAGCCAGACGCTGGAGCTGCTGGTGTATAATCTGCCGCTTGACTATTGGAACCGGTTCCCTGAAAAGATCCGGGCCCTCACCGCTGAGGAGGTTTGGAACGCCGCTCGCCAGCGGCTTGCTCCCGACAACAATATT
>JBAVYG010000341.1:0-2513 GCA_049698675.1 Terriglobia bacterium | reverse complement strand
AGGTGACCCATGCTCTCGTCGCTCGCTGAATTCAAAAAAGAAGGAGCGCTCAAAAAAGAAAGAGCATTCCCCTGCACCTCTTTTAGAAAGAAAAAGCTCTTGAATTCCAAGAGAGAATCTACCTGCTACCGTGAGGAGCGATCAATGGACGCGATAGGACGATTTGTGGCAGATGCAGTTCTCGGTATCGACACGCTTTGGGGTGGCGATGTCATGTGTCCCTCGGGCACGGGACGATTTATTGCTGACTCGTGGTTCTCGGATGAGCCACTCCCTGCGGCCTACAAGGCTCCGGCGGCAGCGCGGCTGCGGGCGACCGGTGGGGTTGCAGGCAAGAAGGTGGATCGACAGGCGGTGGAGGAGTATCTCGGTGAGGTGGATCTCCCGCAAGCCATCGCTGGTGTTCGAGATGAGGCACGGAAGATTGGCGGCATGCGCGGCCAGTATCTGCTTGGCCTGTCGCTTTGCCTGGAGACCATGTGGGACCTTGCCATGGAAGTGCTGGGGAAAGGCAAACCGGTTCCCTACGTCCGATGTGTTGAGGCCTCGACCGGCCGTCCACCGGAAGCCTCCAACCCGGAAGCAAAGCGGGAGCGTGTGGCTGAGTTGTTGGGCCGAGCGGGTTACGCGACCTCTGGTTCTGCCGGCCTTCTTGGGGCGGTCGATGCGTGGCGACGGGATCGGTTGGTTCCGATGGCTTCTGTCCGCGCCCTCGGCGCTGCAATGATCGCCCACTTTGACCGCCTCAGCGCGGTCAACTTGCTTCCCTATCTTCCGAAGGATCTCGTGTCGGTACCTCGGGCCAATATTGAATTCTTGCCAATTAAGGACGCATGGTTTTCGGGCTCCATGAACTACCTTGGGCGAGCGCGGAAGGCGGATGGCAGGCCGCAGTACGAAGCCACCTATGAGATTAACGCTTCGCTGCAAATCTCTGTGCCGGAGTTCGAGCAACTGGTGAGCCATGAAGTCGTGCCCGGGCACGTTACCACGTTTGCCTACTTGCAAAATCTCTATATCCGCGGGAAGGCCGGCTTCGAAGCCACGGTATTGACCATGAACACCCGCTCCGCCACCCTGTTCGAGGGAATCGCGAACAATGCGATTCTCATCGCCCATGGCGTAACCGAAATCGAGCAACTACCCGACGAGGATTTGCAGATCGGCGTGTTGCTGGCGTTACTGCAGGACGATGCCAAGAATCAATCTTCATACCTAACGTGGGGAGAAGGAGTGCAGCGCGAGAAAGTGGCTGCCAATCTTCGCAGGGATTTCCTGGTCACCGAAGAGCGCACGGACAAGCTCTCCGGTGCATGGGGTCAACATCCGCTACTAGGCCGAATGTATCTTCCTGCCTACCGGGCGGGAACGGAGAGAGTCTCGCAATTGCGACGCATTCACCCGGCGGATCACATTCTACCGGCAATCTATGGCTGTTCCGGGCTAGCTGATATCGTGACCATCGACGAGATGTTAAAGCAAGAGTAGGTAGATTCTCTCTTCGATTTCAAGAGTTTTTTCTTTCTAGAAGGGTGCGGGAAACCTCTTTCTTTTTGAAGGTCAGGAAGCGACGAGAGCATGGGTCACCTCCTGGGCAGGGGCGGAGTTAAGCCGAAAGAGTTTGGAGCCGTCGTAGGGCTGATGGGTTTCGAAGATGGCGTGGAGAGCGTGCAGGAGTTTGCGCATGACGGCGACCAAGGCTTGCATTTTGAATTTGCCCTGGGCGAGCAGATGCTGATAGAAGGCGCGCAAGTGCGGGTCGTGCTGGACGGCGACCAAGGCGGGCATGAAGAGAGCATGACGCAGATGTTTATTACCTGCCTTGCTAATACGCGGCTTCCTATGTACGGAGGTTCCCGAGGTGTACTGGCGCGGGTCGAGTCCGGCGTAGGCGACCCACTGGCGAGCCTCCAGATCGGGCGCCAGCACGCCCAACTCCCCCAAGAGCTGCACGGCGCTGGTTTCGCCGATTCCCGGCACGCTGTCGAGCAGTTCATAGCGCTCGGTCAGTTGGGGATCCTGCGCGATCAGCTTGCGCGCCTGGCGGGTCAAGCGCTCGATGGCCCGTTCCTGGGCCCGCAGGCTGCGCGCCAAGTCACGCTTCACCACCGCCGGAATCGCCTGCGACAGCCCCGCCGCATGCTGACGATTCTTCTCCGCCGTCTGTATCTCCACCAACTCCCGCAGGCGCCGCGCCAGCGCGTGCAAGGCCAGGGTGGCCACCGAGGGCCGCTGCCAAGGCTGAAAGGGCATACGTGCGGCAAACTGTTCCAGCACCCCGGCGTCGATCTGATCGTTCTTGCTGCGTTGCATCAAGGCGGTGGCGAAATGCCGCACCGCGCGCGGATTGGCCACCATCACCTCGATGCCCTCCTGCCCGCTCAGCGCCAGCGCCAGGTCCAGACCGTAGAGACCGGTCGACTCCATGCAAACGCGCACCACGCGGCCCGCTCGCCGCAGGTAACGAAGCACCATGGTATGGCCTTCCGGCGTGTTAGTGAAATTTCGCAAAG
>JBAVYG010000340.1:0-5624 GCA_049698675.1 Terriglobia bacterium | reverse complement strand
GGGGAGGCAAGTGCTCCTAGGCTCGCGCCACCCGCAGATTCTCCCTGACCTGCTTTTCGTCCACCATGTTTGAAATCACGGCGGACGATCTCTGAAATAATGGCCTACGATACCCGACGGCGTGCCCCCAAACCTCGAAAACTAATTTCCCATTTCGAGTTTCTAATTTCCAGTTTCCAAGTTCCAGTCTTCGGTTTCCGCGAGTTGCATTACGCTTCTCCGATCAAGGGCGAGGAAAGGTAATGGTTCATCTGCGTGTGAAGCGCCGACGGCAATTCTGTGTGCGCTGCAGTTAACTCATGTAGAATTAGGATTGCGGGGATAAGCGAGGTGGCAAATCCAGCGCATACGGAACGGACTAATGGATAGGAAAGAAATGAACGGCGGCACGTGGCGACGGTCAGGCAAGAGACTCGTGGCGTCAATGACCTTGGCGCTTCTTTTCCTGGCGCCTGGCATGGCTTGGAGTGTCGAGAGCCTGAAGTTCAAGCCGGCCTTCAACCTTTTTAAGATGCAGCAGGACGTCCAGTTGGGGAAGGAGAATGCTGAGCAAATCGATAAGGAGCTTCCCCTGGTAACGGACCCGCAGGTGCTACGCTATATCAACGATCTGGGACGGCGGCTGGCTTCATTGGCGCCCAATAACAATTCAGAATACGTCTGGACATTCAAAGTCATAAATAGTTCTGACATCAATGCCTTTGCCTTGCCGGGCGGATACATTTACGTGAACCGCGGCGCCATCGTGGCGGCCGAGAATGAGGCGCAGATTGCGGGGGTGATGGCACACGAGAGCGGGCACGTGGTGATGCGCCACGGGACGCACGAGGTCTCGCAGGCGTTGCTGGCCCAGGCGCCGCTGGCGATCCTGGAAGGCATTCTTGGCCAGACGGGGAGTTTAACTGCCCAGTTGGCGGAGATGGGCCTGGGCTTAGGCTTGAACTCGATTCTGCTGAAGAACTCACGCATCTCCGAATCACAGGCTGACGAAGTGGGGACGTACATCCTCTACCAGGCAGGTTACGATCCTCACGCCATGGCCCAATTCTTTGAGATTGTCGAGAAGAAGTACCCGCAGAAAACGACTCAGTTCTTCGCCGATCACCCCGTTCCTGAAAACCGCATCAAGGCCGTGGACAGCGAAATCCCGCTGCTCGGGCCTGCCAAGGAATGGAAGACCGACAGCCCGGAATTTGAGGCCATGAAAGAGCGCCTTCTGAGTCTCCCGCCCCCACCCAGGGCAACACCTGCGCCACCCGCTGCTGCCGGTTCCTCTGGTCCTCCTCCTATGCCTTCGAGCCGGTTAATCACGTTTGAGGGCAAGGGATTCTCAATTGATTACCCTGACAACTGGCAGGTGCAGCAGAACGAAGATGCCGTCGCTCTCATCCCGCTCGGGGGAATCGTGGAGGACGCAGAATCCGGTTCGGCCCAGGCTTATGGCACTTCTATTAGTCGATTCCAACCCCCAAGTTCCCGGCCGGGTAATTGGGGATTGGTCGATGCTACGCAGGAA
Source organism: Terriglobia bacterium (assembly GCA_049698675.1). Taxonomy (GTDB): domain Bacteria; phylum Acidobacteriota; class Terriglobia; order UBA7540; family UBA7540; genus CAVROP01. The sequence goes on along the minus strand of JBAVYG010000340.1, from coordinate 4,108 downwards.
TTGCTGGATACGATGCGCCTGTCGAACCCCAACCTGCGGGTGATTAAGCAAGTTGGCATGAAACTCGAGGGGCGTGCGGCCCTTTTTACCTGGCTTGAAACCGACTCACCGCTTCAAGGTCAGAAAGAGCGAGACCTGCTGGTCACCACGCGCCAGGGTGACTCCCTGTTTTCGCTCATCTTTATTGCCCCCGAGTCGTTATTTGACGCCTACAAGCCGACCTTCGACGCCATGCTGCAAAGCCTCGAACTTCAGTAGGTGTCAGGTGTCAGGTTTCAGGTTTCAGGTGTCAGGGGCTCAAGCAGGAGTCAGAAGTCAGAAGTCAGGAGACAGAGGAAAAAGTCTCAGGTGCGAGGGCTTCCCTTCTCTCATTTCGAGTTTCCATTTTCGAGTTTCGATTCTCCAGCCTCAAAAGGGAATTTCTTGGTCGCTCTGGACTTCCAACCCTCCGGGCGTGATGGTGTAGATCGTTTGGTGGCGTGGGGGTTTTCGCCGGTGGGCCTGTTCGCGAGCATATTCCTCTTCTTTGAGGTAGCGAATCACCACTTTATCTTTCTCGAAATCTATCTTGCCATCGTACACATCGCGGGCTTCCCACAAGGACTTCAGGTTCTGACCATCGAAGGAGTAAAGGATAGCGGTCAACCGGGGTTGGCTTTTGCCCAGTCGGAAACCGTAAATAAAGAACCGCAGCGCGTCTCCCTCCGGCTCCTGTAGGAACGCATAATGGAGGTCGGTGCGCGGCACAAAGTTCGTGACCGTAACGAGGCGGCTGTGGCCCAGCCGGCTGGAAAAGATTGCGACCACGTTCACGCGGTCATAGTCGCTCCAGCCCAGAGTATATCCTGCGCCAATCACCACTTGACCTTTCCACGGTTGGGCGAAGGCCGCCGGCTCTCCAAAGAGGGGGTAATTGAGCTCGGAGAAGGCCATTTCCAGTTGGCGTCGCACCTCCACATCGGAAGGCGCGCGGTCGGCCATCCACTCCTGGAGATAATCGAGCACCAGCTTCTGGATTTCGTCCGTGATGGGCGCGGAGTCATCGAGCATCACGCCGTAAAGTTGTTGAGCCAAGTAGTTCACGTGGCCCGGCAGATCCGCTGGGGGCGGGGGAGGCATCTTCTTCTTGCCTTCAGCCACAACACTCACAAGAAAGCTGAGCGCCGCGGCAAAAAGCAATAAGGCGTACCCTGCCCACCTTGAAAGTGGTTTGAATCCTAATCGTTTCTGGTTCAAGCGAAACACCTCCGCCGGTTTATAGCTCCCCTCCTCGGCGGAGGAGGGGGTAAGGGGGTAGTGGTACCAGAGCCAGCGCGCCGGGCAACCACCCCTAACCCCTCCTTACTAAGGAGGGGAATTACCTGCCGGCTCACGTCTGAAGCCTGTGAGGCCTACGGAATCCGGAACTAACCCCGCCTTAATGCAAATCTGCTAGCCAAGAGGATTGGCCAGGCAGACCTTCAAGCAAGCGGTCCGCTCCAGATATTCAAACGCCTCAAGACTCTCCTCCAATGGAAACACTTTCGAGAGCAGAGGTTGCACCTTGACCTGCCCCCGCTGAAGCAAGTCCAAGGCGGTGGAGAAGTTCCCGCACCGCGAGCCGAGAAGCGTGATCTCGTCCACCACGAGCTTGGTGGCATCAAAGGGCGCGGGGTCATGGAACGTTGATTTCATCACCACTGTCCCTCGCGGCTCGACCAGGCGGAAAGCTTCTGCGAGGCCGCGTGGCGACCCGGTGGCTTCCACAACCACTGGAACGCTGGCCGCCTGCAATTCACTCTTGCTGTCGGTCATTACCCTGACGCCCCACGGCCGCGCCAAGTCGAGTTTCCAACCATGCTTGCCCACGAGGATGACCTGGGCTCCAGCGCTTTTCAAGACTTGGGCGACCAGGAGACCCAACCGGCCGTCCCCAAGAACCACCACGCTCGTGCCGGGCTCGAGGCGCATCTGCTCGAGAATCTCGGCGGCGGCGGCAAGAGGCTCGACGAAGACTGCCGCCTCATCCGGAATGGCGGCGGGAACCCTGTGGAGATTCCGCAACGGCAGCGCCACGTACTCGGCAAAGCAGCCGGCACGGCTCACGATTCCCATAACTGTGCGGTGAGGGCAGTGGCGGGTCAAGCCGCGGAAACACCACGAGCATTCACCACATGCGATGTTGATTTCGCCCACCACCCGCTCGCCGATCCACGCTGAGTCAGCGCATTCCACCACTCGTCCGACGAACTCATGACCCATTACACCCCGGAAGGCGGAGTAGCCTTCCAGGATTTCTGTGTCCGTCCCGCAGATTCCCGCCAGCGTGACCCGAATGAGCGCCTCGCCAGAATTGGGAATAGGCTTGTCGATATCACGCAGGGCCAGTTTTCCGTCAAAGACAAGGGCTCGCATAACAATTCCATCCTGGCAGACTAGCGTGGCGTCCCGGCTAATTCTTTTCGGCAACCACCCCCTACCCCCTCCTTACCAAGGAGGGGAGCCAGCTCACCAACTCCCCTCCTCCTTGAGGAGGGGGCTAGGGGGTGGTGAGCGCACGTGGCCTGTAAATGGTTAAGTGGAACTCCGCACTAGGCCCCATGACTACTCAATTGCCCCCAAGGCTCGGATGAGCTCTTCGTCCTGTTCTTCAAACACGGTTCGCAGGTCAAGGAGCAGGGCATCCTGTTCAACCCGGGCGATAACAGGGGGCGAATTCTGCCGCAAAAATCTTTCGAGTTCCTGGGCACTATGGCGTGAATGCGTCACCGCCAGCAAGGCTGTGGGAAGCGCCTGCGCGGGAGTTGAGCCTCCACCAATCAGCGAATCGCCATCCTGGACTCGAGCCGAGAATTGCGGGTGGGCCGAAATCCTTTCCGCAAGGCACGCGGCACGCTGGTGGATTGCTTGCCTGGAAAGCTGGATCATCCGCAGAGCCGGGATGGCCTGGGTTTTTCCCTGGAGGTAAAGAGAAATGGTGGCTTCCAGGGCCGCAATGGTGAGTTTGTCGACGCGCAGGGCGCGGAAGAGCGGGTTCTTGCGGATTCGTTCCAGCGGCTCACGCCTACCGGCCAGGATTCCGGCCTGTGGGCCACCCAGCAGCTTGTCCCCGCTGAATGTGATCACGTCCACACCAGCCTTCAGGCTGGCGCTAGCGGTCGGCTCATCCCGGATGCCATGAGGCGAAAGGTCAACCAGGCATCCGCTGCCAAGATCCTCCATGGAGATCAGGTTATGGCGTTGCGCGAGCTCCACGAACTCTACCAGGGAAGGACGCTCCGTAAAGCCCAAAATGCGAAAATTGCTGGGGTGGACGCGCAGCAGCACGCGGGTTCGTTCACCAATTGCCGCCGCGTAATCGCCGATGCGGGTGCGGTTTGTGGTTCCCACCTCGCGAAGGATGGCGCCGCTCTTGGCGCACACGTCGGGGATGCGAAAGGACCCGCCTATCTCAATGAGCTCACCCCGCGAGACAACAACCTCCGCCCCCTCGGCCAGTGTGTTCAAAGCCAGGAACACAGCGGCGGCGTTGTTGTTCACCAGCAGCGTCTTTTCCGCACCGAGAAGCTGGCAAAAGAGCCGGTCCGTGTGCGCGTCCCGCTTGCCCCGCGCCCCGCGGTCCAGGTCGTATTCCAGGTTGGAATAGCAGGTGGAAACTTCCGCAAGATGCTCCAGCGCTTCGCGCGCCAGAGGGGCGCGGCCCAGATTGGTGTGCAAGACCACTCCTGAGGCATTGATGACGGCTCTCAGAGAGAAGCGGGTGGCAGCTTCGGCCTCGACGACAATCTCCTGTTCCAGCGCCTCAAGGGAAACGCTTGCAAGACTGCCCTCAACGATCCGATCGCGGAGACGCCGGAGGACCCGGCGCGTGCACTCCACCACCAAACGGCGGCCCGCGCGCGCCTGGAGATCTCTCAGGGCCGTTCGACCCAGGAGCTCGTTCACCGCCGGGATCTGGCGGAGCAGCCCGGTTGTCGCTGGCCCGGCATCAGCCTCGGAGTGTTCCATTGCCTTCTAAATCCCAGCGTCATTTGAACATAGTTGCGCGGGAGCGTCAACGGGTGTAGCGCGGGCGTCTCGCCCGCTGGGGCGTGGGCATCCCTTCGTTGCACTCAGGGCAAGCTCTGCC
>JBAVYG010000339.1:0-1669 GCA_049698675.1 Terriglobia bacterium | reverse complement strand
GTGTACCAGGCGTTGGCGTAGGCTTTGATTTTTTCGTGGCAGCGCCCGCCCAGCAGTTTCCACACGGGTTGCCCCACGGCTTTGCCAACGATGTCCCAGCAGGCGAGCTCGACCCCGCTCATTACGGTGGTGGCGATCGCGCCCCCGCGCCAGAATTCGTTGCGGTACATCCTCAGCCAAAGATCCTCGATGTTAAAAGGGTCCGAGCCAATGACGTGTCGGCGTGTGGCCCCCTGAAGGTATCCGAGCACACCTTCCTCGCGGTTCTGAAGCGTGCATTCGCCTATCCCGACCAGCCCCTCGTCGGTCTTGACTCTCAGAAAAATGAGGTTTCGCCAGCTCGTTCCCAGGACCAGCGGCTCGACAGCAGTGATTTTCACGGGACCATCCTCCTGACGGGACCCTGTTTTTCCGAACGGATGCCGCGGCGCTCAGCGCGCCCGCGGAAAATCAGACGCTCTAATTTAGCTCAAATGAAGGAAGGCGGCAACGGCAGGTTGCTCCCGCTGCGCTCTTGGGGAACGAAGGCGCCGCAAAACGAAGTCCATCGCAAAAGCACAAACAACTCGCCCTGGACCGCATTTCGCGGCGTCCCGGCGGGTGAGGGTTGATTATCGATGGCGCCCTTGGTCAGCGTCCTTGATCTACTGATAATACTGCGCGTTCACTTCAGTGTAGTTCTTTAGGTTCTCAGGGAGTTCGTCAACCGGGTATATCGCCGAAGCCTCGCAAACCGGCACGCATGCTCCACAGTCAATGCACTCGACCGGGCTAACAAAAAGCTGCTTCACTTCCGCAAACTTGGATTCATCCTTGCGCGGGTGAATGCAGTCCACCGGACAAACCTCCACACACTTCTCATCTTTCGTGCAGTCCCCTGTTATTACATAAGCCATAACACCAGACCCCTTCGACCAATTAAGATACGCGGAGTCAAGCCACGCGGCAAATGAATGGCTTATCGCCGCCTCCGCTCGTGCCCGTGTTTTGTGACACGGGCATTATTGCTTAGCAACTTTGGCTCCAAAGCGCGCGTCGTCCCCCTTTGATTCTAAGCAGCTTAGCGACTAGGCAAGGTAGTGGTGAGTTAAAGGCCACAGGGCTCGGAGTAACTATGCGTGAGGAATTGAGTGAGAAAACGGGTAAAAGGTAGGTCGGCGGCAGACTAATTGCCTGATTAGGACTTTATGCTGACTGAGTATAGCCACTTTGCGCCGCACTCCTGCGAGATGAATCCCGGCAGACAGCCCGTGAAGCAACCGTCAAGGAGATTCCCTCTTTCATTCCTCTAAGGTAATCTTGTCTTGAGGAGGGCCGACTGTGGGGATCTTAGTTTTGCAACATATCTCGTGCGAGCCCCCCGGTATCTATGAAGACATCCTAGTGGAGAAAGGCGCTTCGATCCACCGGGTTGAAATCGACGAAGGGCAGCAACTCCCCGATTGGCGAGGCTCTGACGCCATCATCGCGATGGGCGGCCCGATGAGCGTAAACGACGACGTCACACTTCCCTGGTTGAGTGCCGAAAAGCGCTGGGTCAGGGAGGCCGTGCTCGCCGGGCACCCCTACTGGGGCGTTTGCCTTGGAGTTCAACTCCTCGCCGCCAGCCTGGGGGCGCGTGTCTACGCGGGGGTCAGGCCTGAAGTCGGAATCATGCCGGTCTATTTGA
>JBAVYG010000338.1:0-6090 GCA_049698675.1 Terriglobia bacterium | reverse complement strand
AAGCAGTCGTCAGTTATCAGTTTTCAGTAATCAGTTAACTTCCCCCTGGGGGCTTCTTGACTGACAACTGAATACTGAGAACTGATGACTAGGCGTCAGTTATCAGTTTTCAGTGGGCAATCAACTTCCCTCTGGGGGCTTCTTAGCTGACAACTGGATACTGAGAACTGATGACTAGTCACGAAAGGTGAAAGCTATGCGTTGGAGTCAAACATTCATTCCCACTTTGCGCGAGGACCCTGCCGAAGCGGAGGTTCCCAGTCATCGTTTGCTGTTGCGGGCCGGTTACATTCGCCAGGTGGCGGCGGGAGTCTATGCCCATCTTTTCCTGGCGCAGAAATCCCTTCTCAAGGTGATGCAAATCATCCGCGAGGAGATGAACGCCATTGGGGCGCAGGAGTTCTATTTGCCGGCTTTGAATCCGGCGGAGCTTTGGAAAGAGTCCGGCCGGTACCAGTCTTACGGCGAGACGTTGTTCAAGTTCATGGACCGCAACCAGCATGAAATGTGCCTGGGAGTGACGCACGAAGAGGAGATGACGAACATCGCCCGCAGCGAGCTGCGTTCGTACAAGCAACTGCCTCAGATCTGGTATCAGATCCAGGAGAAATTCCGCGACGAGCCGCGGCCTAAGTCGGGGTTGTTACGGCTGCGTGAGTTCTGGATGAAGGACTCCTATTCCTTCGATCTTGACGAGGCCGGACTGGAGATCAGCTACCAGAAGCATTACGGCGCCTACGGGCGCATTTTCGACCGCTGCGGGCTGAAGTACGTCGTTGTGGAAGCGTATTCAGGGACTATGGGGGGGACGCACTCGCATGAGTTTGCCGCGCCGACGGACGCGGGCGAGGATTCGCTGGTCATTTCCGAGTGCGGCTACGCGGCCAATCTGGAGAAAGCCGAAGCCAAAGCGCCTCGAGTCGAGGACCTGCCCGGCGACGCGTCTCCCGAGCCCTTTCCGACTCCCGGCCAGAAGACCATTGATGATTTGGCAAAGTTCACGGGTGAAAGCCCGGCGCGCCTGATGAAGACGCTGGTTTACGTGGTGAAAAGCAAGCCTATGCTCCTCTTGCTGCGTGGCGATCACTCGCTCAGCGAGACGAAGCTGGCCGCCGCGCTGGGCACGGATGTATTCCGGCCCGCCACACCCGAGGAGGCATGGGCGCTGCACGGCGCGCACCTGGGCTCGCTGGGGCCGGTGGGGCTTAAGGGAGTAAGGATATTGGCGGACCGGGCGTTGGAGGGGCGAAAGAACCTCATCACGGGCGCCAACCGTGATGACACACACCTCCACAATGTCACGCCGGGGCGTGATTTCCAGGCCGAGTATCATGATATGCGGGTGGTGACGGCTGGCGATCTCTGCCTGCGCTGCGGCAAGCCCATTCAGATTCGCGTTGCGGTGGAATTGGGACACATCTTCAAACTGGGAAGACGGTATTCCGAAGCGATGCATGCGACGGTATTGGACGAGAACGGCAAGGAGACCCCGCTGGTGATGGGGTCGTATGGAATTGGCGTGGAGCGCATCTTGAGCGCCGCCGTGGAGCAGAACCACGACCAGGATGGCATGTTTCTACCGCGGCCGATTGCTCCTTTCGACGTCATCCTGACGGCGGCCAACATGGATGATGCCCGACTCCGCTCGGCGGCGGAGAAGCTTTACGAAGAAATGCTCGCCCACTCGCTGGACGTGCTGTTTGATGACCGCGCGGAAAGGCCGGGGGTCAAGTTCAAGGATGCGGACCTGATTGGCGTGCCTTACCGGGTCACTTTGGGCAAGCGGAAGTTCGAGCAGGGATTGGCGGAAATCTTCCAGCGCTCGACAAAGAAAGTCCGCGATGTTAAGCTCTCAGAGGTCGTAAAATGCCTGCAAGCGGAGTATCTTGTGTAAGGAGCAAGGGCTCAACGGAGTGCCGGTATGCGACGGTCGGAAGAGGCTGCAGGACGGTTCAAGGCTCTTTTATCCTTGGCATTCCTAGCTGCCATCATCTTCGTTGCCATAAAGACCCTCCCCGCTTACGTGAACAATTTTGAGCTTCAAGACCACATCCGGCGGCTTTCCACTCAGTTAGCAGTTCGAACCAAGGCCGTCACGCCGGATGAGATACGGAATGAGGTGGTCGCGTTCGCACAGGATCACGGAGTTCCGCTTACCGCCGACAATGTCAAGGTCACTATCGCAAGTCGCGTATCGATCAGTGTGGACTACACGGTGCCGGTGGACTTGATGGTTTATACCCTCAAGCTTCACTTTACGCCATCGGCGGAGAATCTGTCGCTATAACCCGTGGTTCGAAATGCGCCAGCATCGCGCTCGTATCCCCGTCCGTTGCGGAAGCAGGGGCAGTCACGTCTTGCCGGCGTGGTAGGCAGGAAGAGAGCTCTAGTCGCTGCCTGCTTACTGGGTGTGCTCGGCTTGGCGGGCATTTTCGTTTACTTCTACTACTACGTCCGATTCTCCCGCCTCATTGACGCGCGTCTGAGTGGCGAAATCTTTAACAATGCTTCCCTGGTCTTCGCCGCACCCACGCCGGTTTCCCTGGGTCAGGCGAGCACGCCGGGGGAGGTCGCCGCACGTCTCCGTAGGGCCTTTTATGCCGAAAGCAGCAGGACCTCCTCCGTCGGCGTCTATAAGCTGACGGGAGACAGGATCGAAATCACCCCCGGCCCCATTTCTTTCTTCGCCGGCGAAGTCGCCAAAGAGGGCCCGGCGATTATGACCTTCCGGGAGGGCCGCATTTCTTCCATCACCTCGCCTGACGGCGCCACAAATTTGGAAAGTTACAATCTCGAGCCCGAGTTGATCACCACCCTGTTTGACAACACCCGCTCCAAGCGGCGCTTGGTGCGTTACCAAGACCTCCCGAAGGTGCTGGTGGATGCGGTGCTGGCAGCGGAAGATCATCGTTTTTTCTCTCATCACGGGGTGAATATTTTCCGCATCTTGGGAGCGGCCGCGGCCGACATTCGGGCGGAGGAGAAAGTGCAAGGTGGCAGTACGCTGACGATGCAGTTGGTGCGCGGCTTTTTCTTGACGCCACAACGCGTATGGCGCCGAAAAATCGAAGAGATCTTCCTGGCCTTCCTCCTGGAACAACGCCTGAGCAAGGAACAGATTTTCGAGCTTTATGCGAACCAGATATACCTTGGCCAGCGGGGGAGTTTTTCCATTTATGGCCTCGGCGAGGCTGCTAACGCTTACTTCAACAAGGACGTCGCCAGCCTGACGTTGCCCGAAGCAGCCTTTTTGGCGGGCCTGATCCGCGGCCCGAATCTGTATTCACCTTACCGGCGGTCGGCAAGAGCCTTGGAACGGCGCAACTATGTGATCAGGCAGATGCTGGAACTTGCCATGATCAGCTCCGCGCAGGCCGAGAAAGCCTCGGCGGCGACTTTGGGGGTGACCAATCAGAATGTGGAAGGTCTCGAGGCGCCTTACTTCGTGGACATGGTGCGCGACCAGTTGCTCGCCCAGTTTTCCGAGCGGGATTTGATTTCGCAAAGCTATCGCATTTACACCACACTTAACCTTGATTTGCAAAAGGCGGCCTCCGAGGGCGCACGGCTGGGCATTGGCGATGTGGACCAGGAGTTAAAGAAGTCAAGGCATGTCAAGTCCGGCGTGATCCAGGATGCGAATCAGCCCCAATTGGCGCTCCTGGCGCTGGACGCCCGCACGGGGGAGATCAAAGCTCTGGTGGGCGGGCGCGACTATGGCAGCAGCCAACTTAACCACGTTCTGGCAAAGCGACAACCGGGTTCATCCTTTAAACCCTTTGTCTATGCAGCCGCTCTCAGTACGGCTGTGGACGGCTCGCAGCCGCGCCTAACACCGGCAACCGTGCTCAACGACGAGCCCACCACCTTCCAGTTCGGCGATCTCACTTACGAACCTGAGAACTACAAGCAGGAATACCACGGGCTCGTAACCCTGCGAGAGGCCCTCACACACTCACTGAATGTGGCGACGGTCCACTTGGCGGAAATGGCTGGGTATGACAAGGTAAGGGATCTGGCGATAGCCGCAGGAATCAACAAGGACCTGCTGGCGACACCCGCCATGGCGCTGGGGGCTTATGTGGCAACGCCGCTGGAGATTGCCGGGGCTTATACTATTTTTTCGAATGGCGGCCAATACGTCGAACCGAGGTTCATCCTTGCGGTCAACGACTCCGCGGGAGGGCTGCTCTGGCGGGATTCCGTAGTAACCCGGCAAGTCCTCGACCCACGTGTCTCTTATCTGATGGTGGACTTGATGGAAAGCGTGATCAACAACGGCACGGGCGCCGGGGTGCGCAATCGAGGCTTCACTCTCCCTGCGGCGGGGAAGACGGGGACTTCGCACGACGGTTGGTTCGCGGGATTCACCTCCAACCTGCTGGCTATCGTTTGGGTGGGTTACGATGACGACCGCGAACTGAGGCTGTCAGGGTCGGCCTCCGCATTGCCCATCTGGACGGAGTTTATGAAACGCGCCGCAGAAGTTCCCGGTTACGACAACCCGAAGCCTTTTGCCATGCCGGAGGGCGTAGTTGCCGTTCCGATGGAAACGAACTCCACCACCAGTGACGCAAGAATCGTCCGAAATGAAGTCTTCATTGCGGGGACAGAACCCCAGGCGCCGCAGCTCTCGCGGGGAATCCTGGGAAGGCTCTTTCATCCCCAGGGTCAACCCAACCTGCCTGCAGCGGCTGCTATTCCCTCAGGAGCCACAGAGGCGCCGCCGCAAGGTACGGCCAAGCCGCCGGAGGTTCCGTCAACGGCGGGCAGGCACGGGATCATAAAAAGGTTCTTATCGATTTTCAAAGGCAAGAATTCGAAGCCCCCGGCGCCTCCGGAACCGAAGCATACGACGGCCTCTCCAGAAACAGGATCTGGGTCCGGCGGCCAGTGATTGTCTCTCGCCATTGCGAGGTTCGGACATGAGAGTTGAAAACTCGGCTCAGCCCGCGATGAAGATGTTCATCGCTACTCTGCTTTTCCTCTGCCTCTGCATCCCCAGTGCGCGGACACTTCGCGGCGCTCAAGAAGGCCAGTCTGCGCCGCCTCCTGCCACGGCTGACCAAGCGCACCAAAGCCCCGCCAAGTCCCGCCCACTCAGCTTCGATGAGCGTGCGGACATCTATATGGCCCGCAAGTCTTACGAGGATGCTGTGGATTACTATTACCGGGCTCTAAAGCAGGCCCACTTTGCAGACGCGGTTATGTGGGACAAGCTCGGTATGGCTTACATCCACCTCCAGAATTTCCGGGCGGCTCGCAAGGCGTACAGCCAGGCGATGCGGTACCAGAAGAACTACTCTGAGCCTTTGAACAATATTGGAACCACTTATTACTACCAGGGCAAGTACGGGAAGTCGGTTAAGTATTACCTGAGGGCGGTCAAGCTGAATCCCAATTCAGCGTCTTACCACTTGAATTTGGGAGTGTCTTATTTGCACATGAAGAAGTACAACGAGTCGGTGGAGGAATACCGCACGGCCTTAACCCTTGACCCCAACGTCTTCGCGGACCGCTCCGCATTCGGCACGACCATACAGGTGCGTGGGGCCGATCCCGAGTACTACTTCTACCTTGCGAAGGTTTTTGCTTCTCTGGGCCGTGTGGAGGAGGCGGTGCACAGCCTGCGCCGGGCTCTTGAGGACGGGTTCAAAGACCGGAAGAGAATCCTCAACGATCCAGACTTCATGAAAATCAGTCGAGAACCCGCTTACGTCGAATTGATGAACAACCCCCCGGTTGGGATCAAGGATTGAATCCGAACCCTCGTTGGGTGACAAAAGCATGCCTCCAGCGTTGCACGGGGAATGGAGGAGATTGGTAGTGTCCCAATAAGGATGTAGGGCTGCCTCCCATCATGGCAGGGCGGCCCTACGTCGCATATTAGGACACCACCGAGGGGATTGCTCTGCAACGCGCAGCACCAGAGTCAATGCTATAATGCAGGTTCCGGATTGAGTCTTAATGGGAAAAGCGCTCCGATTGCTCTTACTCTTGCTGATCCCCTGGCGAGTTGCTGACGCCTCCGGGGTACATGCCGTCCTGGTTTTTCCCTTTGAAAACCAGAGTAGCCGGGCAGATCTGAAT
>JBAVYG010000337.1:0-3551 GCA_049698675.1 Terriglobia bacterium | reverse complement strand
GGACCGCACCGGCGTTTTCTTCAGCCGGGGCGGGCCGGGTGAGGGGGTCTTGAGGTTGCATCTTTCCTTTGCGTGCCCTTCCTACTCCTTTTTGCGCCACGTTTTCTCATCCAGAAATCGTTGAGTTATCCCTGCATAGGCGTCGATTCGCCGGTCGCGGAAAAAGGGCCAGTTACGTCGCGTCTCTTCGACGCGCTCGAGGTCAACTTCCGCAAGGACCAGCTCCTCTCGGTCCGTCGAAGCCTCTTTCAGCACCACGCCGAAGGGATCAGACACGAATGAAGTGCCCCAGAATTCCAGCCCCGCTGCCTGCAGGCCAGTCGGCTTCTCAAAACCGACCCGGTTGACCGCCGCCACATACACCCCGTTGGCGATGGCGTGGCTGCGTTGGATCGTTCGCCAAGCATCACGCTGTGCGCCGCCGTGCTGCTCCTTCTCATGCGGGTGCCAGCCAATCGCGGTGGGATAGAACAGAACGCTCGCGCCCTGGAGCGCCGCCAGACGCGCCGCTTCCGGGTACCACTGGTCCCAGCAAATCAGAATGGCGATGCGTCCTACGCGCGTGTCAAAAGCGCGGAAGCCAAGGTCACCGGGTGTGAAGTAGAACTTTTCGTAATAGGCCGGATCATCGGGTATGTGCATCTTCCGGTAGATTCCGGCCACCTCCCCATTCGCATCGATAATGGCAGCGCTGTTGTGATAAACGCCTGCGGCGCGCCGCTCGAAAACCGGCGCGATGACGACGACTTGCTTCTCTCTTGCAATTTTCCCCAGTGCTTCCGTGGTTGGGCCGGGCACGGGCTCAGCGAGGTCGAAGAGCGCCGCGTCTTCACGCTGGCAGAAGTATTGCGAGCGGAACAGCTCCGGCAGGCAAATAACCTCCGCGCCCTGGTCCGCTGCCTCCTTGGCGCGCAACTCCGCCCGCCGCAAATTCTCCTCCGGGTCCGGGGCACATGCCATCTGGATCAAGCCGATGGTGAATTTCCTTTGCATTTGCATGAGCGTACACAAGTTCGCGTGATTTGCCAAGAAATTGCGCGAGCGGCAATTGTGAATAGTGAATTATGAATGGTGAATTAGCCCTCTCTCCCTTGGGGGAGAGGGTGGCCCGCCGTCCCGATGCACTTCATCGGGAGGCGGGACGGGTGAGGGGTCGGTTGCACGTGAGGAGGATCACGGTCGCATACATCCCGACAGGAACCCTCGGGACGTATGCGCCACCCGCCGGCTTTTTTTGATTTTCGGAGATCTTACGAGGGGCCTCGTCAAGCGGGTGAGCCGGCCGGAAAGCTTGCAGTGTCCTCACCGCCCATTTTGATCCCCCGCGCCCATGCTTTTTCGGAGCGAATCTTAACATGAATGTAAGAATCCTCAAGCCGGTTCATTTCTTAATATACTGTAATAATCTTTAACCTCGGTGCGAATACCTCGGTGCGAATACTCGGTGCGAATACTATTGACAATCCTTAATGCCTGATGTAACTTCCCGGCGCTGGTCCATTCGGGGATAGACCAACGCAGCATCGATGTCTGCTCCTCGCTCAGTTTTTCAAAGTGCATCTCGTGCCATTGCAAAAGTTTTTTCTAGGGCGCGAAAGGGTGAGCCCTTGGCCGCACCCTGTAGGGAGTTTTGGCTGAGAACTTTCACTTAGCATTCAGCGCAGGCTGAATGTGAGGAGGTGTGATGTGCTTGACCAACACATAAGCTCTAGCTGGTTTGTCCGAGGCGGTTTTCACATGTTGAGGGGCGCGGGTGGTTCACAAATCTCCTTCATAAGAACCGCGGGCTTTGCGCCGCGCTCCCGAGGGAGGGAACTTGTCAAAACCGCGCTTCTTTGCTTCTGCCTGATTTTCGCCGTGGCGACGCCCGCGCGGGCGCAGGGAAGTGTGGGGACCTTCACCGCCTTCGATGTTCCGGGCGCAGGCGCGGGCGTGCTTCAGGGAACTCTTCCCTTCAGCATCAACGCGGCGGGGGATATCGCGGGATTCTATGCGGATACGAGCGGTGCGTGGCACGGCTTCGTGCGCGCCGCCGACGGCACGATAACCCCCTTCGACGCTCCGGGTGCTGGCAAGGGCGTGAGTCAGGGAACCTTCCCCATAAGCATCAACACGGCGGGGGATATCGCGGGATTATACATTGACACAAACAGTGTGCAGCACGGCTTCGAGCGCACTGCCGATGGTACGTTAACCGAGTTCAACGCTCCTGGCGCGAGCACGGCCCAGCAACGCGGAACCGATCCCGTCAGCATCGACACGGCGGGGGATATCACGGGAACCTATACAGACACGAACTCTGTGTGGCACGGCTTCTTGCGCACCGCTAATGGCACCATAAGGACCTTCGATGCTCCGGGCGCCGGCACGGGTTCTAAGCTGGGGACCCAGCCCACCAGCATCAACTCGGCAGGGGTCATCACGGGAAACTATGAGGACGCGAACTTTGTGCGTCACGGTTTCATACGCGCCGCCAATGGCACGTTCACCGCCCCCATCGATGTTCCGGGTGCGGGCACTACCGGGGGCGGCACGAGCGCATCGAATGCCGTGGGGACCATTCCTGTCAGCATCAACACGGCGGGAGATATCACGGGGATCTATTGGGACACGAGCAAAGTGGGTCACAGCTTCCTGCGTGCTGCCGATGGCACGATGACCTACCCTGTCGATGCTCCGGGCGAAGCGACGACCGGCAAGCTTCGGGGATCCCCCATCCTTAGCATCAACACGGCGGGGGTTATCACGGGGGGCTATGAGGACGCCAGTGGAGTGCTTCACGGCTTCGTGCGTGCTGCGGATGGCACGATAACCCCCTTCGAGGCGCCGGGAGCCGGGACGGCAGGCACGAGCTTGTTTCCGGGAACCGCCGGCGTCAGCATCAACGATTTGGGGGATATCACGGGGACCTACGCGGACGCGAGCGGAGTGCTTCACGGCTTCGTGCTCAAGCTAGCAATTGCTCCAGAGACGCAGGTCGCCAATTTGCAAAATATCGTGGAGGCCCTTGTCTCCGCCGGAACACTTAATCCCGGCCTGGGCCCCTTCCTCCTTGCCCCACTCAACGCAGCGCTGGCCGATTTGGATCCTGGTCACGATGCCGCCGCCACACGGGCCGCTTTGGATCGTGGCCACACCGCCGCCGCAATTCGGGAGCTAAATGAGTTCATCGGAAGGGTTCGACTACTGGTCATTTTCCGGCGGCTGAAGCCCGCGGAGGGTCGCATCTTGATTGATGCGGCCGATAACATCATCACGGCACTTCGCGCTTAAATTGAATTCAGAAGTTGCAAACCTAGGTCCTTCCCCACTCTGTTGCGTTGAAGGCGGCTAGGAGTCAGGGGAGATGAACACGAGTGTAGGGCAAGCCCTAATTTGTAGGGGGTGGCTCGCCGTCCCCTGACCGCTACGCTGTCTGTTGATGGGGGTGGAGCAGCGCAGAGTCTCTGGAATACGAGACTCTGCATTGCAATACTGTAGATTCTTGTTTTTCTAGCAAGGATTTTCAAGCACTTCGTAGGGCCGAACGGCGTTCGGCCCAGGGCCAGCGC
>JBAVYG010000336.1:0-2130 GCA_049698675.1 Terriglobia bacterium | reverse complement strand
CCGAACACCCGGCCCATCGTTCCACCCTTATTGAGCCAGCGGCGCTGCTCGCCTAAGGGGAGTTGATAGGTGTGATTGATGAGCAGCTTATTTCGCACGTCGAAACTCGAAAGCCCTCGCTCGGCTTGCAAGTCGAGGTAGTTCTGGGCGACGGTTCTTCCCGCCCCGCCCACGCTTGCCGCATCGTCAATGGACTTTGAAAACACGTATTGACCGCTCATCGAGAAGCCGCCATGGAACTGGCGGCGAAGTCCCACTTGCAAGCCCTGATAGATGGATGCCGCGCCCGAGGTCTCGTACGTGAAGGCCAGGGCATTCTGGAGTGCCGTCTGGGTTCCGGTGGTGATCGGCGCTCCAGGCGGTGATTGGTTCGGCGCCAGCAGCAGGTCCAGCTTGGTCCCTTTTGTGCCCACATACCCGAGGGAAAGAATGACGTTCCGGACGAATTCATCTTCGATCGAAAAGTTCCAGGTCTGCGCGTAAGGGGTGCGGAAATTGGGGTCCAGGGCGTAGTTATTGGTCAGAACATTCGGCCCTAATTGCGGGAAGCCGTTTTCAAGCGTCAGCACTTCCTTCGGAGTCGTAACCAGGGTGGAGGCCTGGGCGAAGGGCGGCTGGCTGGCCATGTTCGTATAGATCCGGGAATAGATGCTGCCGTCGTAAAAAAGCCCATAACCGGTGCGCAGCACCAAAGAGTGTTTAGACCAGGGACGGTAGGCCAGGCCGATGCGCGGCGCGAAGTTGTGACCGTCCCCACGCAGCAATGAGTTCGGCAGATTCCCAGGATTTTGGCCTGTAACGACCGCCGGCGATGAAAAGCCCGGGCCAAACGTCAAGTCCGAAAGATGGCCGTACTTCTCCGTGAAGGGAGCGAAGTACTCATAACGCAGGCCGTAGAGGATCGTCAGGTGCGCAGTGGCTCTCCAGTCGTCCTGAATGAAACCATCATACACCCAAGACCGGAAGTAGTTGCTGGGGCTAGGGACTCCGAATTGGACTGAGGTAGTCTGCGGGAGACCAAGCAGAAAATCCGCAAAGTCGAATCCCGTGTTAGCAACGGGAAGACCGTTGGAGGTGAAATCGCTGGTCGTATAGCCGCTGAAGGCGAAAGTCCCGCGCGCATTGGGGTCCTTCAGAGTGTTCTGTTGGACCCGCCGCAGCTCACCCCCCACTCGGATGTTGTGCTTGCCCACGTTGCGCAGAAAAATATCCATAAACCTGAAGGTCTGATTACGCGTGAGGGAAGGTATGGCCAAATTCAGTGCTCCGAAGTTCGTAAACTGAAGGGCCGGCAAGCCCCAGTCCAGGGGATCTGTCGCAATACCCTGAATTCCCAAGTCACCGGCGATGTTTTGCTTGTATGCAAAGGGATCAAGAAGCGAACTCCTCTGGCGATTGAAATTTGCGGTAAGGGTGTTGATCGTGCGCGGGCCGAGGGTGTGAATCTCCGTAAGGCTCATGTTCTGGCCCCGGACCGAACTGGTCGAGGTCAAGGCGGGGAAAGTCGACACCGATTGGCTCCGTGTGGAATTGAAGTAGTACATGCCGTTGAGGCTGTCTTTGGCCGAAATCTGCTGCCCTATGCGGCCCATTATCCGGTCGTTGGAGGTGGGCAAAGATTCCTGGAGGTGAAAGTTCTGAATCGAACCCGGCAGGTTTGGCGAGGGGATGTAACTCAGCAAGCCAAGGGCAGCCTTGTCCATGCTTGCCGGCGGAATGATGTTAGGGATGCCGTTGTAGGAGAACTGGGTTGGGTTGTCGCAGAACGGGGTTCCCGAGCAGGAAAATGGATTATAAATTTTCGGGACAATCCCTGCCGTGGTTTGAGCCTGAGAAAAATCTCCCGTGCGCTCGGCTGGCGTGGGCACGCTTGCAAAACTGTCAAACGGGCTTTTGCCCCGCGTCATGCTGTAATTTACGAAGAAACTCGTTTTGTTGCCGCCGTTATATATTTTCGGAATCACGAGAGGGCCACCAATGGTGGCGCCCAACTGCTCGGAGTAGGATGGAATCTGGGGGGACTCTGCTACGTTCAACGGGTAAGGATGAGCATCAAAGGCCGAATTGGTGTACTGCTCAGAGATGTTGCCCCGCAGGCGATTCACTCGCGCCCGGCCTCCCGCCCAATTC
>JBAVYG010000335.1:0-1658 GCA_049698675.1 Terriglobia bacterium | reverse complement strand
GCTTTCTACCCCGCAGACGCCAACGAACTGGGAAAGATGATCGATGGATTTCTGACGCATGCGTCGGCTGAGAAGCTGGAAGGCAGCTTAGTCGCGCTGATCTGTCCTCACGCGGGCTACGAATTCTCCGGCGGGGTGGCAGCTTACTGTTATATCCAGCTCAAAGGCAGAAGCTACGACCGCGTTGTGGTGATTGCTCCCTCGCATTACGAGTCGTTTCCCTTCTCCTCCATTTACGACGGAGAGGCTTACCAGACGCCCTTCGGCGCCGTTCCCGTGGACCGAGACTTTGCCGCCCGGCTCGCAAAACTGAGCTCGGCAATCAAAATCTCGGACCGCGGACACGGAGAAGTGGAAGTGCAGGGTGGACGGCACGGTGAACACGCCCTCGAGGACCAACTGCCGTTCCTGCAGCGCGTGCTGGGGCAGTTCAAGATGGTGCCCATCGTCATGGGCGACCCGAGTTACGACGCTTGCCGCGCGCTGGGAATCGCTCTCGCAAAGGCAGTGCAAGGCACAAACACGCTCATCCTGGTCAGCTCCGACCTTTCCCATTATCACCCCTACGATGAGGCAGAGCGGATGGACCACCAGATTCTGAAGACGATCGAAGATTGGGATTACCTGACCCTCTCACAAAACACCCAGCGTGACATCTGGAGAGGCCCCTGCGGAGGCGGGCCCATCGTCGCGGCCATGATCGCCGCGGAGCGCCTGGGCGCACATCACGCGCAGATCCTCAAGTACGCCAATTCAGGAGACGTCACGGGAGATAAGAGCCGCGTGGTCGGCTATGGGGCGGTGGCGCTGGTGGCTGAAAAGGAGAACAAGAAGCACGGGCGCAAAAGCGCTGAATTCTCACTCACTCCCGCTGAGAAGCAGGAGCTTCTGAAGATCGCACGCAACTCTGTTGAAACTGCGGTTCGAGAAAAGAAGCTCTACTCGCCGCCCGCGGATGAACCTGAAGCCCTCCGGAACGCCCGCGGCGCTTTCGTGACCTTGAAGGAGCATGGCGAATTGCGCGGCTGCATTGGCTATATGTCGCCTGTGAAGCCGCTCGCCGAAACGGTCCGGGATGTGGCCGCCTACGCCGCGCTCGAAGACCGGCGCTTCCAGCCGGTCAGGGAGAGCGAGTTGGGCATTCTGGAATACGAGATTTCAGTGCTTTCACCACTGCGCAAAGTTGAGGAGATCAACCAGATCCATGTGGGCCAGCACGGACTGCTCATCCGCAAGGGGGAGTATGAAGGCGTGCTGCTGCCTCAGGTGCCTACGGAAGAAGGTTGGGACAGGGACACTTTCCTTAAACAGGTGTGCGTGAAAGCGGGCCTTCCTGAGCAAGCTTGGAAGGATGAGGATGCCGACCTGTTCATGTTTTCCGCCCTGGTCTTCGCCGAGCCGACCAATCCAAAGGCCCCTACGTTCGACGAACCCTCGACTCAAAAGCCGCCAGGGCTGCCAGGGCCGCCGGCGCCAGGTTCACCACGGCCATGAGCATGGCGGTTCGCAGGAAGCCATAGACCGGGAGCAAGTAGGCGCTCAGCGCCACTGCTCCCAGGCACGCCCCGAGCAGGTCAAGGGCATAAAGCATCCCAGGGTTGCGCTTTGAATTGTCCGAACGCGCGAAGTAAATGCGGCTGGCCAGGGGGAACTGATAT
>JBAVYG010000334.1:0-2977 GCA_049698675.1 Terriglobia bacterium | reverse complement strand
GTCGAAGGCATCAACGGTAAGCTTCGCTCCCTTGCTCAGGCGAGCGGCCACCTGCCCCAGGCTGTCTTCCGGTATGGTGAAAATTACGGTGGTGGGATCCAACTGCGTAATGACTGCGAGGGTTACGGTTCCAGCCGACTGCACCACGTTGCCCGGATCCACCAGCCGTAAACCCACGCGGCCGGCGATGGGAGCAGTGATATGGCAGTAGTCCACCTGAATCTGGTCAAATTGCACCGTTCCCTGGTCGTTTTTTACTGTGCCCTTGTACTGCAGGACAAGCTTTTCCTGGTCGTCCAAGGTTTGCTTGGCAATGGCGTTGCGAGCCCACGCGGCACGGTAGCGTTCAAGGTCCATCTGTGCTTGGGCGAGCAGATTCTCGTCTCGCTCCAGCGTCCCTTGCGCTTGCAAGAGCATGGCGCGGTATGGACTCGAATCGATGTCAACCAGCGGATCGTCCTTACTTACCCGCTGACCCTCCGTATAATGCACGGCAACGACCAGGCCATTCACTTGGCTGGTAATCGAATCGGTATAAACCGGGGTTACGGTGCCGATGGCGTCAAGGTAGACGCCGATGTTACCCTTTTGGGCCGTCGCACTCGTAATGGTGATCCCCGGCGCGGCAGGGCGCGCGGCCGCCGCTTTTTTGGCTTCCTCGTGGTGGTGTAAGATCAGCAGGAGCGGAACCGCCAGGATCAGGAGCAGCAGGATCCACATGACGACGTGCAGACCCTTATGGCGGGGAACAAAGGCCGGGAGTTGATGGTCAGTACCGATGGCGGAATGCTCGTTAATGTCAGCGGTCAATCGGAATCTCCTTTTTCAGCTCCGAATCCCTCGCAGGGTACTGCTCGTGAGCGGCTCCGCAAGGTACAGAATCTCGGGCTGGACAGTCCCGGGTCCCTGAAGGGAGCGGAACTTACCTGGCCGTAAAACAACCGCCTTGCTCCATTGCAGGGTATCCATTTTTGAAATTCCAAACGACGATCAAAGCATCCTCGGCGGTGGCGTGTCTGTTCAACATTGCTCACCTTGGTGGGACATCATCGGAGAGGGAAAATGCAGCGAAAGGGCTCGGTTGCAGACAACCGGGTGTATACTCTACGGTGCCGGAACGCCAAAAAGCGAATTCCGGGTCGATCGGTTGTGTCCAAGGCAGGAGAAGCATACGGCGTGCGCGAGTCAGAAATCCAAATCGGAAATTCCGACTATGGAAGACGGTGAGGGACATTTGGACTCAAGGGCCTTTGCGCGATGCTGAATATTAAGAGAATTCTTTTGCCGGTTGATTTCCCGCTTGCTTCACTGGGCGTGATTCATCAAGCTGCGACCTTGGCGCGCCATTTCCATTCTGAGATCGTGTTGCTGCACGTCGTGACAGCGCAGAGCCATGCCGCCGGTGTGCCGGAGGACAGCCGCGAGCTGGCTGACTGGGACTTGGTCGCGGCGATCATTAGACAGGCCCAGAAACAGCAGGACGAGTCTCTGGGGCTGGAGCTTGATGGCCTCACCATTCAGCGCAAGTTGGTCAAAGGCGACGCGGCCCAGGCAATTGTGCATACGGCTCAGGATGAAAAAGCCGACCTGATCATGATGCCGTCACATAGCTTCACGTTCTACCAGTTTCTTATGGGCTCGGTGACAGCAAAAGTGTTACACGGAACCGAGTGCCCGGTTTGGACTGGTGCGCACGTCCAAGAATCGCCAGTGCAGAAGTTTGCGATCCGCAACGTACTGTGCGCGGTCGAGTTCGGCCCCCGTGCTGACATGACTGTATCGTGGGCCGCCCAAATGGCCGCCGAATTTGGTGCTCATCTTACGCTCGCTAACGTCACTGCCAGTGTGGAGTTTTGGGGGCCCGGCGGCAGCTACGTCGATCAAAGGTGGAAAGAGGAGCTCGTCAGCAACGCTTCCCAGCAAATGGCAAAGCTCCAGCAAGACACGGGCATCAAGGCCGATGTATTCATCGGCAGTGGTGACGTGCCCAAGGTGCTGAGCCAAGCTGCGAAGCAGACAAAGGCGGATTTGCTGGTTACCGGGTGCTACCCTTATGGCGGTCACCTGCGGACCCACGGCTACGGAATCATTTGCGCGGTGCCGATTCCGGTTCTGAGCGTGTGAGGGCGGAACGTTCCTATCCCTCGTGCCCTGGCATCACCCCTCGATCCCTTCCGAGAAAGTGAAAACGGCCGCGCGACAGCGCGCCGAAAATCCTGTCCTCTCTTCTGGAACAAATGCCGCCGGAACCGGCAGCCCCGCTACCCGCTCTAGTATGCTGGCAAACAACCGCCTCGTGAGATGGGTCTCTGCCAAGAGCAACCAGTAACGCTTTATTGACTATTCCCTGCACCTATCGCAATTCTCGGCTTCTCTCAAATCATGGATCGCACGGCGTGTTGATTCCATGGCCTCCCGCTTCCTACCGCAAAAATTGTGGCCGGCTTGTTCCATGTCGTGCATGGCTACTTCGAGAGCATGGACGGCCTCATGGATGGCTGGACACCGATTCGGCATCGGAACGGCCAAGGCTGCCGGCGCCGGGGCGGCTAGGGCTGGAGCCTCACCAACGGAATGCCCCCTCGGGACTCCGGTCAGCATCCCCAAAGCAAAAACGGTGAGTAAGGTAACGACGGCCAGAATGGTTCGTTTCATCTTCCCTCCCAGACTAAGAGTTTGTACTACCTGTTGACTTCTGGGTGCTCATCTTAAGGAAATAATAACCTTTTTGCAAGTCAAGCCGAATGCGTGGTGCTGGCGGGGTCTGCCGTGCGTATGGCCACAAGCGACGTTGAGACACAGCGCGCGGCATGGAACGCCGACGCAAATTCCTCCACAGACCGAATCATGGAAGGTGCTCTTTTCGAGAAGGACTTTCAAAGGGGGGAGGTAAACCGAGATGCGCACTATTGACCAAACAGGCGTTCCGAACGACACAGACAACGCGTCCGCTTAACCGTATAAGAGGGGTGGTTTA